>SFNH01000185.1 GCA_004554205.1 Clostridium sp. | reverse complement strand
CCGGCGGCTGCTGATGCACAAGCGGGAGATCCGCCGGCTCGGCGACCGCGTGGCGCAGGACGGCGTGGCGCTCGTGCCGCTCTCGCTGTACTTCAAGGACAGCCGCGTCAAGGTGGAGCTCGGGCTCTGCAAGGGCAAAAAGCTGTACGACAAGCGCGATTCCGACGCCGAGCGCAACGCCAGGCGCGATATGGACCGCGCCATGAAAGAAAGGAATTTTAAAGAATGAGCCATCCTGTTGTGACCATCGAAATGGAAAACGGCGGCGTTATCAAAGCCGAGCTTTACCCCGAGATCGCGCCGGAGAGCGTTCGCAACTTCATCTCCCTCATCAACAAGGGCTTTTATGACGGGCTGATCTTCCACCGCGTCATCCCCGGATTCATGATCCAGGGCGGCGACCCGGAAGGCACCGGCATGGGCGGCCCCGGGTACCACATTTACGGCGAGTTCCGCGGCAACGGCTTTCAGAACGATCTCAAGCACAAGCGCGGCGTGCTGAGCATGGCGCGCTCCATGTACCCCAACAGCGCCGGCAGCCAGTTTTTCATCATGCATGAGGACGCTCCGCATCTCGACGGACAGTACGCCGCGTTCGGCGCCGTCACCGAGGGCATCGAGGTCGTTGACCAGATCGCCGGCACGCGCACCGACCGCAACGACCGTCCCACGGAGCCACAGGTCATGAAGAAGGTCACCGTGGAAACCTTCGGCGAGGAATACCCCGAGCCGAAGAAAAGATAAAAAGATACAGGAAAAGATTTTCTGAATCTTCCTTGTCCCAAAGAAAAAGGAATAAGGAGCCGTTTATTCGGATTTATTCCTTATTCCAAAAAGAAGGGGTCCTCAAGGGGGAACATGGTTCCCCCTTGAAGTTGCCTCGCCGAAGGCGACTCTGCCGTTTCCGCAGAAACGGCGGCAACTATGGGGGCGTACCGGTTTCGACGGGGATGCGGAGATTGGAATAGCGGGCGGATGCGCCTACCATCCTTAAAATGGGCAATTATAAATTAAAGAACAACGATAACGTTGCTCTGGCCGCGGCTTAAGCCGTGACCCGTCCCCTCCGGGAGTGCCTCGGCCCGGAAGCGGGGCGTCGATGAGAGGCGGACGTGAGCGCGCAAAGCTTTGAGCGCGCCATGCATAATGAAGCTACCCGACTTGCCGTCTTGACGTTTGGCCGGTGACGAGGGAAACAGGGATGCGGAATCCCAAAACAAGCGTCTGCGCCCGGAGAAGTTCCCTTTGAAGCGTTTTCGGACAGGAGTTCAACTCTCCTCGCCTCCACCACGTCAAAACAACACCATGAGGTCATCAACCGCCGCAAGCGGTGTCCGATCGACCGATGGTGTTGTTTTTCCTTTCCAAATCGAACCCGCTGCGCCGGGTTTGATCTCCGGCATTTTCTTTGCATATAAATCATGGGAGCGGGCGGATCAACTATGAGAAAGATACTTTGTCTGCTGAAAAAAGAGCTTATGCTCACAATATCGGTTTTGATGGCATGTCTATCACTCTTTCTTTCAAAACCCGGCGTTGAAACGCTCAGGAGCATCGACTGGCACACTCTGGCGATCCTTTTCATGATGCTGACGGTGCTGGAGGGTTTCAAAAAAGAAAACATTTTTCAGCCGGTTTTGAGGTTTTCCGAAAAGATCACTTCCATGGTCGGGATCTCGTTCTTTTTAATTTTCGGTGTGTTCTTTTCCTCCATGTTCGTGACGAACGATGTATCGCTGATCGTTTTCGTGCCGCTGACGATCCTTCTCTTCCGCACGGCAAAAAAAGAACCGTATATCCTGCCGGTCATCTCAATGGAAAATATAGCAGCGATCCGCGGTTCCTTGCTGACCCCTTTTGGCAGTCCGCAGAACCTGTTTCTGTTTGAGCAGTCCGGCATTTCCGCCGGAAAGTTTATGCTTCATATGCTGCCGCTGTGGCTCTCCTCCGCAATTCTTCTCGGCGGGTTCATCTTCTTTCTGTACCGAAAAGATCCTCACGAAAGGATCTCTTTGCTCGGAAGCTCGGGAGAAGCATGGAAGCCGGAACGGAAAAAGCACAGAATAATTTACGTTGGGCTGTTTGCGCTGACTGTTGCAACGGTCGTCTCCCGAACACCGTATTGGCTGGCTGCCGCCGGGATCGTTCTCGCCGTTATTCTGCTTTTTGACCGCGCCGTACTGAGGAAAACAGACTATGTTCTGCTGGTCACCTTCTTCTGTTTCTTTGTCTTTTCATCGCAGATCACTGCAAACAAGACGATCTCGCACTTTCTTACCAACGCCGTTGCCGGCCACGAGTATTTCTGGGGGATCGGTTTGAGCCAGATCATCTCCAACGTACCGGCTTCCATTGTCCTTTACCCTTTTACCGACAATCTGGCCGCCCTTCTGTACGGTGTGGATACGGCAGGTCTGTGCTCCGTCATCGGTTCCCTCGCCTCGGTCATCAATTACAGGCTTTATGTGCGCTCTTACCCGGGGCAAGGCGGGAGGTTTATGAAAGTTTTTACGCTTATCAGCTGGGCATTTTTCCTGATCGTGGTCATTCCCGGCTACTTTCTTTCAAAGTACTGGCTGATTTAGTATACCATCTGCCCACCTCCCATCTGCCCACCTCCGTGCGGTGGATCTCCCCTGTGCAGGGTCTCCGTTTTCCTGCACGGGGGTTTTTTGTTTGCATGAGAGTCTGCAAGCCATTCATAAATTGTTTACACTCCGCCGGTTAACTTTCGGGGTACGGCAGATTATAATCGCAAATATTCTAATATTAGAGCTTCTATTTTTGGAGGTTTTTATGCCAGAGCAGAATTTCACCGCTTCGCAGATGTTCCGCAACGCGAACCGGTTTATTGAAGCATACCATGCCGCATTGCAGCCGGTCTGCCGGGATACCGGCCTGCCGCCGATGGCGGTCGATATTCTGATGTTCTTCGCCAACAATCCCGAAAGCGGCACGGCGAAGGACGTCTGCCAGTGCCGCGGCTTCAAATCCGGCATTGTGTCCGTCCACGTGGACCGGCTCGTGAACGAGGGGCTTCTCTCGCGCCGGGAGGTCCCCGGCGACCGCCGGAAAACGCGGCTCGTGTGCACGGACGCGGCGGCGGAGATCGTAGAGCGCGGACGCGCGCTGCAAAAGGCCTTTGCGCAAAAAACTGGTGGACGGGCTGTCGGAGGCGGATGTTGCCGTATTCCACAGCTGTCTGGCAGCAATAGGCGACAACATAGAGAACATCCGCAAAAACGGACTTTTCCCTGAGAACAGGAGATAACGATGCTGATCAAAACGTCCGGCACAACGGCGGACATTGCCTCCGTCGGTCTCAAAATGCTCGGCTGCACGGCGGCAAGCGCGGTGCTTGCAATCGCGTGCGGCTTTCTCGCCGCAAAAACCGCGTCGGGATTCAGCTTTGCGGTGCGCGAAAAGCTCTTCCGCCATGTGATGGACATCGGCAGCGAGGAAATGCAGGACTTTTCCATTCCGAGCCTTATCACCCGCACGACGAACGACATCACCCAAATTCAGATGATCATCGCCATGGGCCTCCAGATGATGATCAAGGCCCCCATCATGGCGGTGTGGGCAATCATCAAGATCCTCGGCAAGAGCTGGGTGCTCTCCGCCGTGACCGCGGCGTTCGTCGTCGTGCTGTTCACAACGTTACTGCTCATTA
Source organism: Clostridium sp. (assembly GCA_004554205.1). Classification (GTDB taxonomy): domain Bacteria; phylum Bacillota; class Clostridia; order Lachnospirales; family Lachnospiraceae; genus Brotaphodocola. Next base: position 811 of record SFNH01000185.1, on the reverse strand, counting down.
TGGGCTCGTGCATTCCCCGTTTCCGTCTTGTGCAGAAAATGACGGATAAAATCAACCGCGTGGCGCGCGAAAATCTGACCGGCATCAACGTGGTGCACGCCTTCAACGCGGAGGAGTTCCAGAACGAAAAGTTTGACGGTCCCAGCCGCCGCATGATGGATCTCCAGATGAAAAACCAGAAGCTCTTTGCGCTGGTGCAGCCGTCGATGTCGCTCGGAATGAACGGTCTGGCGCTTGCGATCTACTGGGTCGGCGCCGCGCTCGTGAACAGCATTGCCGTAACGGACATGGCCGCGCGCCTTACCATGTTCAGCGAAGTGCTCGTATTCAGCACGTATGCGACGTATATCGTCATGTCGTTCATGATGCTCGCCATGATCTTCATGCTGCTGCCGCAGGCGCAGGTCTCCGCCGAGCGCATCAACGAGGTGCTCGACCGCAAAGCCTCCATCCGCGAGGGCAGCGTCCAAACCGGCGCGGAGATCGGAACGGTGGAATTTCGGAACGTCTCGTTCCGGTATCCCCACGCCTCGGCGGACGAGCTGGCAAACATCAGCTTCAAGGTGGACCGCGGCGAAACGCTCGCGATCATCGGCGCGACCGGCAGCGGCAAAACAACGCTCATCCAGCTCATCCCCCGCTTTTATGACGCGACGGAGGGCGAAGTGCTCGTCGACGGCGTGAACGTGAAGGACTATTCCTTCGACACGCTCTACGATAAGCTCGGCTATGTCACGCAGAAGGCCGTTCTCTTCTCGGGAACGGTGCGCGACAACGTCCTCTTCGGCGAGAGCGCCGCCGGGGACGACAG
>SFNH01000184.1 GCA_004554205.1 Clostridium sp. | reverse complement strand
CTGATTATCGGTATCATCTGCTCCGACTCGGTGTCGCGCGCTATCTTGACCGTCAGCGCGACGAGAACAAGGAGTCGCACAAACGAATCTATGACAAGCTTGATGATCATGAGCATCGGATCATTGAGCTTGAGAAAAAATAACGGAGGTAACAGCAATGAAAGCAATGTTGTCTCAGCCAATAGCTGGCAAAACGGAACAGGAAATCAGGGAAACGCGCGAGAAGGCAATCGCTGCGCTTGAAGAAAAAGGCTATCAGGTGATAAACACTTTGTTCACGGATGAGTGGTACAGCGATGAAAATATGCGAAAGCGTGGAGTCGAGCAGATACCGCTCTGCTCCCGCAAGCGCACTGTTGCCGGTCATCGTGATATGTCCGCGGAACTGCTCCGGGAACAGTCCGATCCGGATGGCCTGCTCCTCGTTCATCCTGCAGCCAAAACCTCCTGCAATCAGAATCTCCTCGGGATCTCCTCCGCCGTATTCCGCGAGCAGGGTCTCGATCCCTGCCCGGATCGCCGCCTTTCCCATCTGCACCTGTCTGACATCCTCCTGCAGGAACCGGAATCTGCCCTCTGCGACCGGCATACCGTCCGTAAACCACGGTTCCTCAAACGTCCCGTTCTCATCGATGAGTCCAAGCCGCACGGCTTCTCCCACAGCGTCAATGATCCCGGTTCCGCATAAGCCGACCGGTGTCTCGCCGGCGATGGTGCTTACCTCCACGGTCCGGATTCCTCCTGTGGCGGCAGGATCTCTCTCCAGAGCCAGACTTGTCACGGCCCCCGGAACGCCCGCAACGCCGCAGGATATATTTCCGCCCTCAAAGACCGGTCCCGCCGCTGCGGAAGTCACAAGGAATCCATCCGCTCCTCCGGCTGCCATCTCCCCGTTGGTGCCGATGTCCAGCAACAGCGCATTTTGCTTCCGGTCCATTTCCAGGGCGTAGATGCCTGCCACGATATCCGCTCCCACAAAAGCGGAGATTCCGGGGAAAATGGTCACAGCAGCACTCCACCGCTCAGACAGCGCAAGCTCCTCGCTGCTTCCCTCCCAAAGAGAAAGATCCTCCGGTGTAAAAGGCGCCGCGCCAAGCCCCGCACAGGATAATCCGCGCAGGAGATGACACATGGTCGTATTTCCGACAATCACAAGTTCCTCCACGGCATCATCCGGTATCCCGGCATCCGCCACAAGCCCCGCAAGCAACGCATCGATATCCCGGCAGATGCTAAGGCGCAGCTCTTCTGTGGCCCCCTCGTTTGCCGCCTGGATTCTGGACAGAACATCCGCGCCGTATGCCCGCTGGTGATTTACCGAGGATGCGGCGGCAAGCCTTTTCTTCTCCTCAAGATCAAACAGCGTTGCGGCGAGCGTGGTGGTACCGATATCCACGGCAGCGCCGCAGCGCTTTTTCCCGGACTGCCCCCGCATCTTGACTGCGCCCTCTCTGCTGTGTGCCGCCGCGCACTCTCTCTGACCTGGGATGTCTCCTGCTGCCTGACCGTGGATGTCTCCTGCCGCCTGACCGGAGATGACTCCTGCCGTCTGACCGGTGATGCCTCCGTCCACCGTCTGACCGGCATTTTTCTCAACCACTGCATCCGCCGTGACCAGCACATCGATCTCCTGCTCCCGGCTTACGGGAAGCTGCAGGCTGCATGCCTCTGCCCCACGCACTTCACACGCCAGGCGCACACCACTGCTTCGTTCTTCCTCTGTGAGGAGCCTCCGCTCATTTGCCGTCGGCTGTGGTGCCTCCGACACAAAGCGCACACGGCATCTTCCACAGGTTCCCTTTCCGCCGCAGGGCGCATCCACATAATACCCCGCTCTTATCAGACGCATCAGCAGCGTCTCTGCCTTTCCGCCCGATTGCGCCGGGAGTTTTATCACTTCTTTTGCATATTGAACGTTCATTCTGTCATTCCTCCCTGCGTTATGGCGTATAGTCTACGCCCGCCCGCTTCGCCTGCTCTTCCTGCTCCTCCTCCACGATCCGGTATGTCCGGTTCCCTTTTCTAAAAAGAGTGCCGGTCCGCAAAAAACGGAATGTAACCCCGCATCGGACGCACTGGTTCATCAGTTCCAGCACCCAGGCGAAATCGCATACACGCGCGTCTGCCCCCTGTTCGCCGCCGCAGAAAACCTGCGCAATCTCCCCGCTCTTTAGATACGCATCCAGCACCAGTTTTTCGAGGAGCGGCTCGCAGAGAATGCCCTTGTGGCGTACCGGCAGTTTTAAGAATGCCGGAATCCGGTCATCCGCGCGTCTCTGATTCTCCACCGAGCAGAGAATCGTCACGTTTTCATAGCCGTCTCCCCAGTCGTCCGGAAGTGCCTGAAAAAAGCGGTGCTCCCTCTTCGTCTCAATCACAAAGGAAAGATCCTGCCGCTCCCTCATCATCGCCCATGCCTCGCTCCGCCATTCATCCGCCTCCGGCAGGAAAAAATCCGACGTCATGCATACATAGACCGGTTCTTCCTGCGGCAGCAGCTTGTACTCTCCTCTCCGGTTCTTTTTTACCGGGAGATCAAAGTTGGCTGTCCTGCGGATCACGGACGCATTTTTGCCGTACGTTGCATCTTTTTCATATACATAACAGTTGTCACACCCTGCACTGATTTTTTTGCAGCCATGCCACGGATTCCAGACCGCCATACGAATCGCGCCTCCTTTGTCTTTCCTTTTTGTCCGCTGGATGGTATACTTAT
>SFNH01000003.1 GCA_004554205.1 Clostridium sp. | reverse complement strand
GGAGAAATAATTATGAGTGAAGAGTTTGAAAGTGTGGAGCAGCCTGGACAGGTTAAAAGGAAAAACAAAAAAGGGAAGTGGCTTCTACCGCTCCTTCTTCTCCTTCTCCTGCTGATCGCTCTGGGGGTAGGTGGTTTCCTCTGGTATAAAAGCACCAGACCCAGCGATAATGTGACGCAGTACTGGTTTGATAAGGCGGCGCAGGACGGTACTCTGGAGGGCAAGACGCCCGCACAGATCGGGGAAATGTTAAACACGATCATCGAGGAGGGAATGTTCAACGTCTCGATCAATGCCCGTATTGTATTCGAGGATGGAAAGAGCGAGGGTTCCATGGGCCTCGAGAATATCCCCGAAAACCGTTATTACTCGCGCATCATCATCACGAAGGATGACGACGGATCTGTGCTTTATGAGTCAAAAGGAATCAAGCCGGGTCAGTACATTGACAAGATTAAACTGAAAAAGAATCTTCCGGCGGGAGATTATGACTGCACGGGACGCGTGGTCGTGACCGATCCGCAGTCGCTGCAGGATATCGGTCAGGTGCGCGTTAAGGTCAAGGTTATTGTTGTAAACTGATGGGCATAAGCGTATGAAAAGGAAATTGTTGTGGCTGTTCTGCATTCTGCTCTTTTTCGGGGCGGCGGTGTGCGGTCTTATGCTCTTTCGGGAGCTTGCGCCGCGCATCGAGGCGGAGGAGCTTTACGGCGAGATTCGCGCACAGGTATTTTCGGGGGAGAATTCTGCGGGCGAGGGGCAGGGAGCCGATGGGGCGGTTGTCTGCTCACCGGACTGGGAGACGCTTGCTCGGCTTAATCCCGACATCTGCGGGTGGATCTACGGGCCAGGTACGAGTATTGATTACCCGGTTGTACAGGGTGCGGACAATGATTTTTATCTGTCGCGGACTGTGGACAGAAAACCGAGTATCGTGGGAGCGATTTTCCTCGAGAGCAGAAACAGCAGGGACTTTACCGATGATGTGTCGGTGCTTTACGGGCATCATATCCGCGGCGGAAGGATGTTTTCCTCCTTGTCGGGATACAAAGAGCAGAGCTATTACCGAAAGCATCCGATGCTTTATTTATACCTGCCCGGGGAGACTTTTCAGATACGGCTGTTTGCCGGAAAGGTCATGAGCGGCGACAGGGATCATTTCCCGCTGTCCTTTAAGGACCATGAGGAGAGGGAGACATGGCTTGATGGCTTGATCGCCTCGAGCACCTTTCAGAGCGGTTTAAGACCGTCTGAGGAGGACAGGATTCTTGTCCTCTGTACCTGTTCCTACGAATATCATAACGCAAGGTACGCGCTTTTCGGAATCATGACAAAGCTTGATACAGAGAATATGGAGGAGGCAGCCCCATGAAGGTAAAACGAATGATAGCGGCGCTTTCTGTGATTGCGGCTCTGGCGCTCGCGGCGCTCGGAATACTCTGGTATAAGAATGAAAAAGGGTATGTGGAGGTCACTGACAAGGCGGACAGCTTCCCGATCCGGGCAAAGTCCGCGGGAAAGAATCCACAGCTCGCCGAATCTGACGGGCCATACGCGATCGTTCACACTACGGCGGGGGATATTACAATTCTTCTTTATCCGGAGCAAGCTCCGAAGGCGGTGGAGAATTTCATCGGGCTTGCGCGCGAGGGATACTATGACGGTAGCAGCTTTTACTATGTGAAACGAGATACGGCAGTGCAGGGCGGTCGCCCCGCGGCGTATGATGCGTTTGTGAAGACGGACGCCGCGGCGAAGGGTGAAACGGCTCCGGAGGATATTAAAGAGCGCAGCTTTTTCGGCGATCCGTTCGAGGACGAATTCAGTGATGAACTGCATAACTTTCCTGGTGCGGTCGGTATGGCGGGAGCGGCAGTCAATCAGGATGCCAACAAGAGCCAGTTTTACTTCCAGCTTGAAAAAACAAAGCCGGAGGATGAGATCGTGATTCCCGCGAACCTTTATATGAATGAGTTGATATACAGGAGAATGAAGGAGTTCCGGGAGAAGGACAGCGCGAATGCCATGACCGAGGAGGAGATACAGACCTTTGAGGACGCACTGAATGAGGAGATTCAGCGCATCGGCACCGAGGGCGTTCCGCAAAACGAGCAGGAACGCTATGCGCCTGCGGTTGAGAAGTACAAGCAGGTCGGCGGTTCCTGGAGCAAGGATTACAAGTATACGGTGTTTGGCCAGATCGTGAAGGGGCTCAATGTGGCGCAGGCGATGTCTGAGGTGCTCGTGAATGCGGCGGACCGCTCGCCGAAAAAGCCGATTTTGATCAATAGTATAGAGATCGTGGATTCACTCAGATAGTTTTAGCGGATTTTTCAGAAAGGACAGTGCATGAGGAGAGAATTTACCTGTTTTAGAGGGGCATTTTTTGCCGTTCTGCTTTTATCTGTTCTGCTTTCGGGCTGTGGACGCCTGATGGGTGGCTATAAGCTTGATGAGCAGGGAGTTGACGGCAGTTATAAGCAGACTGAGGGCGCGGATGCGGGGCAGTCTGCCATACAGAAAAACATTCAAATCCAGATCAACGCGGAACCGGAGGCTGACCGGGCTTCGGGGCGCTGCAATCTGATGGCGGGGAATTCATCGGAGAATCGTTCAAAGCTCCAGGTGACCGTAACGCTCGATCAGAGCGGACAGGTAATCTATGAGTCGCCGGTCATGGCGCCGGGCGAGCGCGTCGCCTGGGTGACACTTGAAAACCTTCCGGAACCCGGCGTCTATCCGGCTACCGCCTCATTCATTGCACTGGGTCTTGAGGATGAGAAGCCCACCGCAACAGTCGATGCGGGGATTATGCTTACAGTGAAGTAGAAAAGGAGCTGTCTTTTGTATGGCAGCTCCATTTTATTCCTTTTTTATGATTTCATAGTAGCTGTAGATTTTTTGTCAAACGCCGGGTTGAACGCGTAGAAGTTTCTGCTGTCTAAGTGATCCTGCGCGTCTCTCAAGGCTTCTCCGAAGCGCTGGAAGTGTACGACCTCGCGCGCCCTCAAGAAACGGATCGGGTCGCAGACGTCGGGGTCTTTCACCATGCGCAGGATGTTGTCGTAGGTGCTACGGGCCTTCTGCTCCGCTGCCAGATCCTCAAACAGATCCGTGATCGGGTCGCCCTTTGACTGGAATTCACAGGCGTTGAACGGAATTCCGCCTGCGGCCTGCGGCCACAGACCGGTGGTGTGGTCGATATAGTACGGCCCAAAGCCGGACTCCTCGATCTCCTTCGGGGTAAGGTTCCGGGTAAGCTGGTGGACGATGGCGCCGATGATCTCAAAATGCCCTAATTCTTCAGTTCCGATGTCGTTTAGAACAGCCTTCCCTTTCTCGTATGGCATGGCGTAGCGCTGGCTTAAATACCGCAGGGCAGCGGCAGCCTCGCCGTCCGGACCGCCATATTGGCTAATGATAAACTGCGCCATTTTCGGGTTGGTCTGCTTGATGTTTACCGGGTACTGCAATCGCTTTTCATATCTCCACATTTAGCATTCTCCCCCTTCCCATGGCCACGGGCTCTTAACCCAGCTCCAGTTGTCGGAGGTGACCTGATTGATCATGAGCGGCCCGTATGCCTGCTCGTAAGCGCGGATTGCCTCCTGGTTCATTCTCTGGACATATCGGTAATAGTTCATCGCTTCCCGGTCTGCGGGATGCGTATCTAAAAAGAGCGCGGCATCATCGAGAGCTAAGCCGGTCTCATAAACATTTTTCAACATCTGATCTTCACAACCACACATCATCCGCGACACCTCCCCATCACAAACGGTAGATCTAACTCCGGGAAAATGGTTCCACGCATGAAGCCCTGGTCGAGCGGGTAGGTCTCACTCCACTTCTGCCACGGCACATATCCCATGCCGACCGGGAAGCACGAGAAGCGATCCATGGAATTATTCGATACTGCGGCGGGAGCCGAAACAGGCCGCGTCATGGGTCCCTGGCCGGGGATGATCTGCGGCTGCGAAGGCATAACGGGCTGTGACGGGCGCGAGGGGCGGAGATATCCGTCCATACGGTCGCAGCCGCAGCCGGTATTCATATACGGAGGCACCTGCGTCTGGGGACGTCTGGTGCAGGAACTCCGCTGATTGCTGCTACAATCCATACTGATAATTGCTCCTTTCGGAAGTTTCTAGTATCATGGTATGAGACGCGCGGCGCGCCGGTGCATTGCAAAGCCAGAAAGCCCGCACGCAGGGTTGTCACCCATGTCCTGCTGTCCGCATAAGATACAGTACAAACATCAAAAAAAGGAGATTACTGGTATGTGTGGATGCAACAATAACTGCAATCGCTGCGGATGCAGGAGATGTGGATGCAATAACAACTGTGATTGTTGGAGCTGGAATGACTGGATGTGGTGGAACTGGAACTGGAACCGCGACCGTGACCGCGACAGAGATCGCGACAGAGACAGGGATCGCGACCGTGACAGGGACCGCGACAGGGACAGAGACTGCGACAGAGACCGCGACAGATGCCGGTGCGGATGCGACTGAAACTGATTGATCTTAGGGCAGGGAGTTCCGCTTTTGGAACTCCCTGTTCTTTTTTTCTTGCTTTTCCGCGACAAAGTTGTATAATGTAAATCAGAGAAGCAGGACTTCTTCTTTTGCAGCAAACAGGTTGTTATTATAAGAGAAGCGAGGTAAATGGAAGATGGCAGAGATCAATTTAAGCAAGTATGGCATTACCGGAACCAAAGAGATCGTACATAATCCTTCGTATGAGCTTTTGTTTGAGGAGGAGACGAAGCCCGGCCTTGAGGGTTTTGAGAAGGGCCAGGTAAGCGAGCTGGGCGCTGTCAATGTTATGACGGGAATCTACACCGGCCGCTCTCCGAAGGACAAATTTATTGTGCTCGATGAGAACTCAAAGGATACGGTATGGTGGACTTCTGACGAATACAAGAACGACAACCATCCTGCGAGCATTGAGACCTGGGATGCGGTAAAGAAGATCGCATTAAACGAACTCTCTGATAAGAAGCTCTATGTGGTGGACGCGTTCTGCGGCGCGAACAAGGATACCCGCATGGCGATCCGCTTCATCATGGAAGTGGCGTGGCAGGCGCATTTTGTGAAGAATATGTTTATCACTCCGACTGAGGAGGAGCTTGCGGACTTTGAGCCGGATTTCGTCGTCTACAACGCCTCGAAGGCGAAGGTGGAAAATTATAAGGAGCTGGGCTTAAACTCCGAGACTGCCGTGGTATTCAATATCACGAGCCGCGAGCAGGTCATCATCAATACATGGTACGGCGGCGAGATGAAAAAGGGTATGTTCTCCATGATGAACTACTACCTGCCGCTTAAGGGGATCGCCTCCATGCACTGTTCCGCAAACACCGACTTAAACGGCGAGAACACTGCGATCTTTTTCGGTCTGTCCGGTACCGGCAAGACCACCCTTTCGACCGACCCGAAGCGCCTTTTGATCGGCGACGACGAGCACGGTTGGGATGACAACGGCGTGTTCAATTTTGAGGGCGGCTGCTACGCGAAGGTGATCAATCTGGATAAGGAGTCCGAGCCCGACATTTACAATGCGATTAAGCGCAACGCGCTTCTTGAGAATGTGACACTCGATGAGAACGGAAAGATTGACTTTGCGGACAAGAGCGTGACCGAGAATACGCGCGTGTCCTATCCGATCAACCATATTACGAATATTGTACGTCCGGTATCCTCCGCGCCCGCGGCGAAGAACGTGATCTTTTTGTCCGCGGATGCGTTCGGTGTGCTTCCGCCGGTATCGATCCTGACGCCGGAGCAGACCCAGTATTACTTCCTGTCTGGCTTTACTGCAAAGCTCGCGGGCACGGAGCGCGGCATCACCGAGCCGACGCCGACCTTCTCCGCCTGCTTCGGTCAGGCATTCTTAGAGCTGCATCCGACTAAATATGCGGAGGAGCTTGTAAAGAAGATGGAGAAGAGCGGCGCTAAGGCGTATCTTGTGAATACCGGATGGAACGGGACCGGGAAGCGGATCTCCATTAAGGATACGCGCGGCATCATCGACGCGATCTTAAACGGTGACATCAAGAACGCGCCGACAAAGAAGATCCCGTACTTTAATTTCGAGGTGCCGACCGAGCTTGCCGGCGTTGATCCGGCGATCCTTGATCCGCGCGACACCTACGCGGATGCATCCGAGTGGGAGACGAAGGCAAAAGATTTGGCCGGAAGGTTCATCAAGAACTTTGCAAAGTACGAGGGCAATGCTGCGGGCAAGGCGCTTGTCGCCGCGGGTCCGCAGAAATAAATGATTCATTGAGACAGTATTTACAGTAAGGCGGGGGCTGCTCAAGATGCGCAAAAATCATTTTGTGGCAGCCCCGCCTTTTGCATTTCTGTGATGAGAACGGGCAAATCCGGGAAAACTTTTTTTGAAGATGCGATTGACGGAAATTTCTTCAGGCAGCATCATAGGAGGATATCATGGCATTTATCAGCGTGTTTGATGTGATCGGGCCAAACATGATCGGACCTTCCAGCTCCCACACGGCAGGTGCATGCGAGATTGCGTATCTGGCTCAGAAAATGAAGAGCGGAAATTTAAAAAGGGTGGAGTTTACGCTTTATGGTTCTTTTGCGGGAACCTACCGCGGTCATGGAACGGACCGTGCGCTCTTAGGCGGGATCATGGGCTTTGCGCCGGATGATGTGCGGCTTAGGGATTCTTTCCGTATTGCGAAAGAGCGCGGGATCGACTTTACGTTTCTGACGGACGAGAAGGAGAGCGACGTCCATCCCAATACGGTAGATATCCGCATGATAAGCGACAACGGGAGCGAGATGACGGTGAGAGGAGAGTCGCTCGGGGGCGGGAAGGTGAGGATCGTCCGTATCAACCATGTGCAGGTGGATTTTACCGGTGAATACAATGCCGTCATTGTGATCCAGCGGGACAAGCCGGGCGTGGTGGCGCATATTACAAAATGCCTGAGCGATAAAGACGTGAATATTGCGTTCATGCGGCTGTTCCGCGAGTCGAAAGGGGAGACGGCGTACACGATCGTGGAGTCCGACGGGGAGCTTTCCGGGGATATTCGGGAGAAAATCCTTGAAAATCCGAATGTGCGGGATGTGATGCTCATTCACAAGTAAGGCATGACAGCGAGGTGAGAAAATGATTGATTTTAACAGTGCCGCGAAGCTGCTCGCGCTGTGCAGTGAGAATGGGTGGCTGATCTCAGAGGCAATGAAGCGGAGAGAATGTGACGTGGGAGAGGTGACGATGGATCAGATTAAGCGTCGGATGGAGCGGGCGCTTGCGATCATGAAGGAGGCGGTTTTTACGCCCTTAAAGGAACCTATGAGGTCGATGGGAGGGCTGATCGGCGGCGAGGCGAGGGCGCTTACGGCTCACTATGATAAGGGCGAGGCAATCTGCGGCGACGTCTTAAGCCGCGGCATCGCCTACGCGATGGCGGTGCAGGAGGTGAACGCCTCGATGGGCGTGATCGTCGCCGCTCCAACGGCAGGTTCCGCCGGGGTAGTTCCGGGGCTTCTTCTGGCGCTTCAAAAACAGTACCATATCTCCGATGAACGGGTGGTGGATGCGCTGTTTCATGCGGGCGCCATCGGCTATCTTGTGATGCGCAATGCCACTGTGGCGGGAGCGGTAGGCGGCTGCCAGGCCGAGGTCGGCGTGGCAGCCGCGATGGCCGCATCCGCAGCCGTGGAGCTGATGGGAGGCAGTCCTGAGCAGAGCGTAAGCGCGGCATCGACAGTTTTGATGAATATGCTCGGGCTGGTGTGCGATCCGGTGGGCGGTCTTGTGGAGTACCCTTGCCAGAACCGCAATGCCGCAGGGGTCGCAAACGCGCTGATCGCCGCGGAGCTTTCTCTTGCCGGCATCCGCCAGATGATACCCTTAGACGAGATGATCGATACGATGTATCAGGTCGGAAGGCGGATTCCCTATGAGCTTAGGGAAACCGCCCTGGGCGGCTGCGCGGCAACGCCGAGCGGGTGCAGCTTTTGCCATGCGGACTAAGAACTCTGAGCTTTTCCCTGATCCTTCGGCAGAATAATGTTCAAAAGGACTGCGACAAGCGTAGCGATCACCACCGGAGACTTGCCGAAAATGGTAGTTACCCATGCAGGGAAGGTGGAGAGCGCCGACACCACCAATGCCGACTGGATCAGGATGACCTTATCGGCCGGAGCGAGGCCGGCAACTCCGGAAATGATGATTGCCGGGGTGACACAGCCGACAATCATCGCGACAACATGCTGCAGCGCGAGCGGAAACGCGCGCGAAAAAGACGGAATACCGTCCAGCTCAAAAAGAGATGCTTTTGATTTGGTATCACCTATTTAAAATGAACCTCCCCTTATTGTGAAAGCATATATTGAGAGTTATGCGTGGATGCGTGTGCCGGTCTTTCCTAGAATGCCGTCCTTTGCCTTCTCAAGAAGCGTGATCAGCGCGGTGCGCCCTTCTTTAGACTCGGCAAACTTCACGGCTGCCTCTACCTTCGGGAGCATCGAGCCGGGAGCGAAGTGCCCTTCGCCTATGTAGGTGTTCGCCTCCTTCACGGACAGGTCATCGAGCCATTTCTCATCCGGCTTTCCGAAGTTGATCGCCACCTTTTCCACAGCAGTCAGAATGATCAAAAAGTCAGCGTCGAGCTCCTGCGCCAGCAGACAGCTCGCAAAATCCTTGTCTATGACAGCGCTGGCACCCTTTAAGTGGTTGCCCTCAAGCGTCACCGGGATTCCGCCGCCGCCACAGGCGATGACAAGCTGGCCGGACTCTACCAGGGAGCGGATTGCGCCGATCTCGATGATCTCCGCCGGCTTCGGGGAAGCGACCACGCGCCTGAAACCGCGTCCGGCATCCTCCTTCATGATGTAGCCGTATTTCTCCTCTGCCTCGCGCGCCTGCTCCTCGGTCATGAAATGTCCGATGGGCTTTGACGGATTCTCAAATGCAGGGTCGTCCCGGTCTACACGCACCTGGGTGATCATGGTTGCAACCGGGATATCGTTAATCCCGCGGTTGTAAAGCTCCTCCCTGAGCGCGTTCTGGAGATCGTAGCCGATGTAGGCCTGGCTCATGGCAACGCAGACGGAGAGGGGAGTATTCGGCTGCTTTGCGTCCTCGCGGCTGAGCGCCGCCATAGCGTTGTTGATCATTCCAACCTGCGGACCGTTGCCGTGCGCGACAACAACCTCACAGCCCTCCTCAATGAGATCAACGATAGCTTTTGCCGTGATCTTTACGGCTGTCATCTGCTCTGGGAGCGTGTTCCCGAGAGCGTTGCCCCCCAGGGCGATCACAATACGTTTTTTCTTATCCATAGGTGTTCTCCTCACTTTCATATCTATTTAGCAGACGAGGCCGCCCGGAACATGATTCAGGCGGCCCCGTAAAAGGTTCCAGACTAGGATGTTTATTCAAAGATACGCGGAGCTTTTCTTGCCTCCAGCTTCTTTAAGATCTCCTGCGGATTCTCGAATTTTGCGAGGAAGATCATTGCGGCGATGATGTACGGCTTGAAGCTTGCCTCCTTGTACAGCGGATCGCGGTAGCGGTCGAATACGGATGCGTCAACCTCGCCGGTCTCGCAGCTTACGCCGGTGATGTCAGCCGGCAGGCAGTGCAGATACAGCGCCTTGCCGTCCTTTGTGGTCTTCATCAGCTCCTCGGTGCAGGCCCAGTCTTTGTGCTGTGCGTTCTGTGCCAGAAGCTCTTTCTCAAGAGCCTTGATGCCGTCTGTGTCGCCCTTGCCGTAGAGATCGGTTCTCTTCTCCATTGCGGCGAACGGAGCCCAGCTCTTCGGGTAAACGATATCAGCATCCTTGAATGCCTCCGCCATGGAGTTCACGCGCTTGAAGGAGCCGCCGCTTGCCGCCGCGTTCTTCTTTGCAACCTCCTCAACCTCCGGCATTACCTCGTAGCCTTCCGGATGAGCCAGAACAACGTCCATGCCGAAGCGGGTCATCAGTCCGATCACACCCTGCGGAACGGAGAGGGGCTTTCCGTAGGACGGAGAGTAAGCCCAGGTCATAGCCAGTTTCTTGCCCTTTAAGTTCTCGACGCCGCCGAACTCGTGGATGATGTGGAGCATATCAGCCATACACTGGGTCGGATGGTCGATGTCGCACTGTAAGTTTACCAGGGTCGGCTTCTGCTCAAGGATACCGTCCTTGTTGCCCTGGGTCACGGCGTCAACAACGTCGTGCATGTACTTGTTGCCCTTGCCGATGTACATATCGTCGCGGATACCGATCACGTCAGCCATGAAGGAGATCATGTTTGCGGTCTCACGAACCGTCTCGCCGTGCGCGATCTGGGACTTGCCCTCGTCAAGATCCTGAACCTCGAGACCTAACAGGTTGCAGGCCGAAGCGAAGGAGAAGCGGGTGCGGGTGGAGTTGTCGCGGAATAAGGAAATGCCGAGTCCGCTCTCAAACACCTTGGTGGAAATGTTGTTCTCACGCATATAACGGAGCGCGTCGGCAATGGTGAATACCGCCTCCAGCTCATCGTCGGTCTTCTCCCAGGTCAGGAAGAAGTCGTTATTGTACATCTCCTTGAAGTTCAGCGCGTTTAATTTGTCGATGTAGTGCTGCAGAGTTTTCATACGTTTAATCTCCTTTAATGATATATTTTTGTTTTTTGTTTACTGATATTACTCGCAGTAGAGGGTCGGAAGCGCCGCGTAAACTGCCGCGCAGCGTACCAGGTCATCCTTCCAGGTCTTCTCGTTCGGTGCATGTGCCTGAGCCTCCGCGCCCGGTCCGAAGCCGATGCACGGGATGCCGTTGCGGCCCATGATGGATACGCCGTTGGTAGAGAAGGTCCACTTGTCGGTCAGCGGGCGGTCCTTGCGAACTGCCATGGTCTCGGCGTTGCCGTTTCTCTCATCACCGTACAGGCCCTTGTGAGCGGCCTCCAGCGCCCTGGTTACCTTGTGATCCTCCGGGATTACCCAGGTCGGGAAGTAGCACTCGATCGGATATACCAGGCCCGTATAGGACGGACGGGAGTACTCGTACATGGACACGGTCACATCGCTGCCGTATTTTTTCACGCTCGGAAGTGCGCGGATCTCATCAAGGCAGCTCTCCCATGTCTCGCCTGCGGTCATGCGGCGATCCAGGGATACCGCGCAGGAGTCAGCCACCGCGCAGCGGCTCGGGGAGGTGAAGAAGATCTCGGAGGTGGTCACAGTGCCGCGCCCTAAGAATCTTGCTTCCTTCCACTCAGGATTGTATTTCTCATCGAGCATCTTGACGAGACCCTTGATCTCAGTCCCGTCCGCCGCGTCGTTCTCATTCAGCGCGCGGATGTCCTGAAGGATGTCAGCCATCTTGTAGATCGCGTTGTCGCCGCGCTCCGGAGCGGAGCCGTGGCAGGATACGCCCTTTACGTCCACGCGGATTTCCATGCGTCCGCGCTGTCCGCGGTAGATACCGCCGTCGGTCGGCTCGGTAGATACCACGAAGTCCGGGCGGACCTTGTCCTCATTGATGATGTACTGCCAGCAAAGACCGTCGCAGTCCTCCTCCTGTACCGTTCCGGTAACGAGCACGGTGTACTTGTCGCTCAACAGGCCGAGATCCTTCATGATCTTTGCGCCGTAAACAGCAGAGACGATGCCGCCGAGCTGGTCGGAGGTTCCGCGGCCGCCGATCTCACTCTCGCTCTCAAAGCCGTCGTAAGGATCGAACTTCCAGTTCGCGCGGTTGCCGATGCCTACGGTGTCGATGTGGGCATCAAAGCCGATCAGGGTCTTTCCGGTTCCCATGTAGCCGAGCACATTGCCCATGGGGTCGATCTCTACCTTGTCGAAGTTTAACTTCCTCATCTCCTCGGCAATCCGGTTAATGTGCTCCTTTTCGCCGCAGCTCTCGCCCGGGAACTTTACGATGTCCCGCAAAAATTTGGTCATGTCCTTCTCATAACCGGCAGCTGCCTCCTTGATTTTGTTGAAATCCATTTTTCATTCCTCCTTATAATTTATATATTTTATTTTTCTTTGCCTTCCCAGACGATATTTTTGTAGCGCTCCGGATCCGTATCTCCCTCGGTTGAGAAGAGCAGAACTTTGGAATCGCTGTTCAGACCGATCGCGTTCTTTAAATCGCTGTACTCGTCCATAGTCATCATGGTTGCCAGCGCGCCGAACGGAGCCGCGCCGGACTCGCCGGAGGTCACCTGAACGTCGCCCTTGATCGGAGCGGAGAGCATGCGCATACCCTTTGCCGCCACCCAGTCCGGAGCCGCGATGAACACCTTGACATGGTTCTTTAAGATATCCCAGGAGATGGTGTTGGGCTCGCCGCAGGCAAGTCCTGCCATGATCGTCTGCATATCGCCGTCCACGATGCGGATTGCGCCGTCTCCGGCCACAGCGCCCTTGTAGAGGCATGCGGCAGCCTCGGCCTCAACAACTACGAAGGTCGGCGGGTTGTCCGGGTACAGGTTGGTGAAGTAGCCGACTACCGCTCCTGCCAGGGAACCTACGCCTGCCTGGACAAATACATGGGTGGGGCGGTCGCAGCCGTATTTTTTAAGCTGTCTGCTCGCCTCGAGCGCCATGGTGCCGTAGCCCTGCATGATCCAGGAGGGAATCTCCTCGTAGCCGTCCCAGGCGGTATCCTGCACAACAACGCCTCTCGGGGTCTCGGCTGCCTCCTTCGCCGCCAGTCGCACGCAGTCGTCGTAGTTCATATCGGTGATATCGACCTGCGCGCCCTCCTTGCGGATATTCTCAAGGCGGGTCTGGGTCGTGCCGATCGGCATATGTACCACTGCCTTCTGGCGGAGCTTGTTTGCCGCCCAGGCAACGCCGCGCCCGTGGTTTCCGTCGGTTGCGGTAAAGAAGGTTGCCTGTCCGAACTCCTCACGGAGCTTGTCGGAGGTCAGGACGGAGTAGGGAAGCTCCGATACGTCTCTGCCGGTTTCCTTTGCGATGTAGCGCGCCATAGCGAAGGAGCCGCCGAGTACCTTGAACGCATTTAAGCCGAAGCGGTAGGACTCGTCTTTGACATAGACCTCCCCTACTCCCAGGTACTGCGCCATGTTGTCAAGTTTCGCGAGCGGCGTCTCGCTGTACTGCGGGAAGCTCTCATGGAAGGTCCGCGCCTTCTCGATCTCGTCCAGAGCCATGACCTTTAAATTTTTGTCATCGGTCTTTGGCATGCGGTTTTCTGCCCATTTGATAGGCTGGTTCATGGTGAAAATCCTCCTTATTAGTAATGTAGCATTTTAAAGCTCTTTTTCGTGGCGATCGTCCCCGACGCCTGAATGCTTGTTCACGTCGATGTAGCTGTACAGGGTGAACTTGGAAATGCCGAAATAACTGGAAACCTTGTCGCCGGATTTGGTGATAAGGAAAGCGCCGGCGTCATTTAAAAAACGGATCGCCTTGACCTTTTCTTCCTTATTCATCAGTGCGGCAGGCTTGCCGACCAGGGCTACCGACTGCTCGATCAGGCTGTCAAGCAGGTCGGTCACATTGGTTACAATCTGTTCCGGCTGTCTGTCCTTTGCCTCCGGCTCCGTGTAGACCAGTGACTTTACCGCCTGGTCGAGGCTGACCAGTCCGGTGATGTCATAGTTGACGGAGAGCAGATAGTGGACGGCTCCGTTTTCATCCCTTATATAAAGGGTGCTGGACTTTAAGATCCGACCGTCCGATGTTTTGGTCAGGTAGCCGAGATGATCCTTTAAGGTTTCCGGATGTGTTTTTGCCATCTCTGCCGCCTCCAGCACTACTTTGGAGGGACCGCCGCCAACCTGCCGGCTGGTCACATGTCCATTTTCTATATATACTATGGAATGTTCCAGATTTTCGACCGTCAGATCATGGATGACGATCTCACAGTCATTGCCGAACTGCCTGGCGAATCCCGCCGCAATCTGTGTCAGAAGCTTCAGCGAATAGCTCATTGATCGAACCCCCTTTTATACCCGTCTATGATTCCATCATAGCACAAAAAAATGGAAATGCAAGAGAAAATAAAAAAATTTTTAGTTTAGCAAAAATTTTTTGTTTTTGGGCTTGCAAAGTGGCGGTCATGGTGATAATATGGAATTATCAAAACGTCGATCTGGCAAAACAGGGCAAATTGTACAAAAAAGAGAAACAATTTAAAAATTCAGGAAAGGAGAAACAATATGATCATTATTGGAAACGGGCGCCTCATCACGAGAGACGCGGACAATCCATTCATCGAGAACGGAGCGGTTGTCACGGACGGAAATACCATTGTGAAAGTGGGGGACTGTAAGGAGCTTAAAAATGAGTATCCGGACGCGGAGTTTGTGGATGCGAAGGGCGGCGTCATCATGCCGGCCTTCATCAACACGCATGAGCACATCTACAGCGCCATGGCACGCGGACTTTCCATCAACGGCTATAACCCGAACGGGTTTCTGGACATCCTCGACGGTATGTGGTGGACGATCGACCGTCACCTGACGCTCGAGCAGACGAGGCAGAGCGCCATGACGACCTACATCGACAGCATCAAAAACGGTGTGACGACCGTGTTCGACCATCACGCCAGCTTCGGCGAGATCCCGGACAGCTTATCCGCGATCGAGGACGCGGCGCGGACGCTGGGCGTGCGGACTTGCCTCTGCTACGAGATCTCGGACCGCGACGGAAAAGAAAAATCCATGCAGTCGATTCTGGAGAACGAGCGCTTTATCCGTCATGCCCTGGCGGACGACAGCGACATGATCGCGGGCATGATGGGAATGCACGCGTCCTTCACAATCTCTGATGAGACCATGGAGCTGTGCCGCGAGCACAAGCCGGAGGGCGTGGGCTACCATATTCATGTGGCGGAGGGGATCGAGGATCTTCACCACTGCTTAAAGCATTACGGGAAGCGGATCATCGACCGCTTATATGACTGGGATATCCTGGGTCCGAAGACGCTGACCGCGCACTGCATCTATGTAAATAAGCATGAAATGCAGCTTTTAAAGGATACGGACACGATGGTCGTACATAATCCCGAGTCGAACATGGGCAACGCCTGCGGATGCCCGCCGACGATGGAGATCGTGCATCACGGCGTGCTGACCGGCCTTGGCACCGACGGCTACACCCACGACATCCTCGAGTCCTACAAGGTGGCAAATGTCCTTCACAAGCATCATCTCTGCGATGCGAACGCGGCATGGGGCGAGGTGCCGCAGATGCTGTTTGAGGGCAACGCAAAGATTGCGAACCGCTACTTTAAGAAGCAGCTTGGCGTATTAAAGCCGGGCGCGGCAGCGGATGTGATCGTGACCGGCTACATTCCGCGCACCCCGATGAACGCGGGCAATGTAAACGGCCACATTCTCTTCGGCATGACAGGGCGCAGCGTGGTGACGACGATGTGCAACGGCAGAATCCTGATGAAGGACCGCGAGCTGATCGGAATCGATGAGGAGAAGGTTCTTGCGGATGTGCGCCAGGAGGCGGCAAAGCTCTGGAAGAGCATCAATGGATAACAAGATAACATTATAAAACAGGAAATTTTAAGAAAAAATAGGAGAGTGTAAGTATGAGCGACAGAATGACGCCAATCCCGTTTGGCAGCCTGATGGAGTGGGTTTTAGAAGAGCACAAAAAGGGCACCGTGTTCGGCGTGCGCAGACCGTTTGTGGCGGACAAGACAAAGACGAGTGAGATTTTCGGCCGGAAGCTTGAGACGCCGTTTGGACCGGCGGCCGGTCCTCACACCCAGCTTGCCCAGAATATCCTGGCGGCGTATTATGCGGGCAGCCGTTTCTTTGAGCTGAAAACGGTACAGATTTTAGACGGTGAGGATCTCCCGGTAGCAAAGCCCTGCATCAAGGCGGACGACGAGTGCTACAACGTGGAGTGGTCCACGGAGCTCTATGTGCCGCAGGCCTTCGACGAGTATGTGAAAGCATGGTTCGGCTGCAAGGTGCTGGCAAAGGAGTTTGGCCTTGGCGACATGGATGGCTTCCAGTTCAATATGAGCGTGGGCTATGATCTCGCAGGTATCAAGACAGAGAAGATCGACAGATTCATCGAAGGATTAAAGTGCGCTTCCGACACGCCGATCTTTAAGGAGTGTAAGACATGGCTTCTCGAGCATCTTGATTTGTTTAAGAACCTGACGAGAGAGGATGTGGAGAGAATTTCCCCCGAAGTCTGCAACAGCGCGACGCTCTCTACGCTGCACGGATGCCCGCCGGAGGAGATCGAGCGGATCGCCTCCTATCTGCTCACAGAGAAGAAGGTCAACACCTTTATCAAGTGCAACCCGACTCTGCTTGGGTATGAATACGCAAGGAAGCTCATGGACGAGATGGGCTACGACTACGTGGCGTTCGGAGATTTCCATTTTAAAGATGACCTGCAGTATAAGGACGCAGTTCCGATGCTTGAGAGGCTCCAGGCGCTGGCGGATGAGAAGCATCTGCAGTTCGGCGTAAAGATCACCAACACCTTCCCGGTGGACATCAAGGCGGGCGAGCTTCCGGGTGAGGAGATGTATATGTCCGGCAAGTCCCTGTACGCGCTGTCCATGTCTGTGGCGGCGAAGCTGTCAAAGGACTTTGATGGAAAGCTCAGGATCTCCTACTCCGGCGGCGCGGACGCGTTCAACATTGCGGACATCGTGGACGCAGGCATCTGGCCGGTGACGATGGCGACCACCATGTTAAAGCCGGGCGGATATCAGAGACTGGAGCAGATCGGAAATATTTTCGCCGAGAAGGGCGTAAAGCCGTTTACGGGCGTGAACGCGGCGCGTGTGGCGGAGCTTGTGGAGCAGGTGAAGAAGAACCCGTACCATGTGAAAGCCGTAAAGCCGCTTCCTGAGCGGAAGATGAAGCAGGAGGTTCCGCTGGTGGACTGCTTTGTGGCTCCCTGTAAGGAGGGCTGTCCGATTCATCAGGACATCACGGTTTATTTAAAGCTGGTGGGCGAGGGCAGATATGAGGAGGCCATGGAGGTCATCACGGAGAAGAACCCGCTGCCGTTTATCACCGGCACGATCTGCGCCCACAACTGCATGAGCAAGTGCACCAGAAACTTCTATGAGGATCCGGTTAATATCCGCAGAAGCAAGCTGGAGGCGGCAGAGGGCGGCTATGACACATTTATGAAGAAACTTAAAAAACCGGAGCTGTCAGGTAACAGGACGGCAGCCGTAGTGGGCGGCGGCCCGGCAGGCCTTGCCGCGGCATACTTCCTGGCAAGGGGCGGCTACCGCGTGACGCTGTTTGAGAAGGATGCGAAGCTTGGCGGCATTGTCCGCAATGTGATTCCGGGCTTCCGTATCGGGGAGGATGCCATCGAGAAGGATGTGGCTCTTGTCCGCGCCATGGGTGTGGAGATGAAGACCGAAACCGAGGTGAGCGACCTTAAGGCGCTTAAGGAGCAGTACGGCAATGTGGTGCTTGCATTGGGCGCGACAGAGCCGGGAACCCTGCGCCTTGAGGAAGGAGAGGCGATGAATGCCATCGATTTCCTGCGCGCGTTTAAGGAGACAGATGGCAAGGTGGATCTTGGGAAACATGTAGTTGTGATCGGCGGCGGAAATACCGCCATGGATACTGCGCGCGCGGCGAAGCGCAACGCGGGCGTTGAGAAGGTTTCCCTTGTGTACCGCCGAACAAAGCGCTACATGCCCGCAGATGCCGAGGAGCTTGAGATGGCGATCGACGACGGCGTGGAGTT
This sequence comes from Clostridium sp., assembly GCA_004554205.1. GTDB lineage: Bacteria > Bacillota > Clostridia > Lachnospirales > Lachnospiraceae > Brotaphodocola. The sequence continues at coordinate 29,116 of SFNH01000003.1, read as the reverse complement.
TGCGGAGCTGCTCTCTCCGGTGAAGGCAAAGGATGGCGTTTTGATCTGCAAAAAGATGGTATTGGGTGATTATGACGCGAGCGGACGGCGCGGCGTTGTCGAGACGGAGGAGCTTGTCGAGGTTCTGGCAGACACGGTGATCGCGGCAGTGGGCGAGAAGACCCCGGCAGACTTTTACCGCGGCGCGGGGCTTTCGGTGGACGAGAGAGGCCGCCTGATCGTGAACCCGGAGACGCTTGAGACGAGCGAGGCGGGGATCTTTGCTGCGGGCGACGGGCTGAAAGGCCCGGCCACGGTGGTGGAGGCTATCCGCGACGGGCGAAAGGCCGCGGAGGGCATCGCAAAGTGCGCGCTGGCGAAAGACTTTGAGGAGAGCGGCGACGAGGCGAAGATCTACGGCAAGAAGGGCAGAATGATGACAGAGAGCGGCCAGCCGGAGAGCGGACGCTGCCTGACGTGTTCTGCGGTCTGCGAAAACTGTGTGGACGTCTGCCCGAACCGCGCAAACATTTCGGTAAATGTGCCGGGAAGAGCGATGCACCAGATCATCCATGTGGATTATATGTGCAACGAGTGCGGCAACTGTAAGAGCTTCTGCCCGTACAGCAGCGCTCCCTACCTTGACAAGTTCACACTGTTTGCCAATGAGAAGGACATGGAGGACAGCAAAAATCAGGGCTTCACGGTACTTGACGCATCGAGCGGGACATGCCGGGTGAGACTGTTCGGCAGGACTGTGGACTATGTGGTGGGAACCGCGCCGGATGCAGTTCCGGGGGCGATCCGCGACATCATTGATACAGTCGTGAGGGATTATGCGTACCTGCTTATGAAATAGAACGTATCCGTTCAGCCGTGCGGCTGAACGGATACAATAGAACTGGCTTCAGGTGATGAGGCCGGAAAAGGGAGGCTGGTTATGGGCGCAATGTGTAAGGTATGGATCAACGGTGCTGAGTATGAGGCGGACGCGGAGCGAAGACTCATCGACGTGCTGCGGAACGATTTAAAATGCAAGTCGGTCAAGGACGGGTGCAGTGAGGGCGCCTGCGGAACCTGCACGGTGCTGGTGGACGGAAAGGCGACGAAGGCGTGCGTCCAGAAGATGGGACGCATGGAAGGGAAAAAGATCCTGACGGTCGAGGGTTTTTCCGAGCGGGAAAAAGAAATCTATGTATACGCGTTCGGGGAGGCGGGCGCCGTGCAGTGCGGCTTCTGCATCCCGGGCATGGTGATCTGCGCGAAGGGGCTTTTAGATGTAAATCCGAGCCCCAGCCGCGTGGAGATCGCCTACGCGATCCGCAATAATTTCTGCCGCTGCACCGGATATAAAAAAATTATCGACGGGATTGAGCTTGCGGCAGTGATTTTAAGGTCCGGCATGACGCTTTCTGAGTGGCAGGCGGCGGGAATGCCGGGAGCGGAGAACCTTAACGCGGAGAGGGGGCGGACAGGCGAAAACCGCACCGGCGGGAAGGTGAAGGTCGGCGACACCCTGCACCGGATCGACGCGGCCGGAAAGGTGCTCGGCACCGGAGAGTATGTGGACGATATCGAGCTTCCCGGCATGATCTACGGGAGCGCGGTCCGCAGCAAATATCCGCGCGCGCGTGTGCTCGCGATACACACGGAGAAGGCGAAAGCGCTTCCCGGCGTCGTCTGCGTGCTGACGGCTGACGATGTTCCGGGGAAGAATAAGGTGGGCCACTTAAAGCAGGACTGGGATACGATGATCGCCGTGGGCGATGTGACCCGGTATCTGGGAGACGCCATCGCGCTCGTGGCGGCGGAGACGCCGGAGATACTGGAGCAGGCGAAGGCGCTCGTCGAGGTCGAGTACGAGGAGCTCACCCCCATGACCTGCCCGGCGGACAGCCTGGCAGAGGGGGCGCCTGAGCTTCACGAGGGCGGAAACATTTTAAGCCATGAGCATCTTGTGCGCGGAAACGCGGATGAGGTGATCGCAAATTCCAGATATAAGGTGACGAGACATTATGAGACGCCGTGGACGGAGCACGCGTTTCTTGAGCCGGAGGCGGCGGTGGCGTTCCCCTTTGACGACGGGGTATTCATCTATTCCACCGACCAGGGAACCTACGACACCCGCCATGAGACGTCGATCCTGTTAGGTCTTCCGCCGGAGAAGGTGATCGTGGAGAACAAGCTGGTGGGCGGCGGCTTCGGCGGCAAGGAGGATGTGACGGTGCAGCACCATGCGGCGCTGATCGCCTATCTGACGAAGCGGACGGTAAAATGTAAGCTGACGCGCAGGGAAAGCCTGATCGTTCACCCGAAGCGCCATCCGATGAGCATCGACCTCACGACGGCGTGTGACGAGAACGGAATGCTTACGGCGATGAAGGCGGTGGTCGTGGCAGATACGGGCGCATATGCGTCTCTTGGCGGGCCGGTGCTTCAGCGCGCCTGCACCCATGCGGCTGGTCCGTACAATTACCAGGTGATCGACATCGACGGAACGGCAGTCTACACCAACAACCCGCCCGCAGGCGCGTTCCGGGGATTCGGCGTGACGCAGACCTGCTTTGCCACGGAGTGCAACTTAAATCTCTTAGCGGAGATGGTGGGCATCAGTCCGTGGGAGTTCCGCTACCGCAACGCGATCCGCCCGGGACAGGTACTGCCGAACGGACAGATCGCGGACGATTCCACAGGGCTTGCGGAGACGCTTGAGCGTGTGAAGGATGTATATGAGAGCAGCAAATACGCGGGCATTGCCTGCGCGATGAAGAATGCCGGCGTCGGCGTTGGCATTCCCGATACGGGGCGCGTGCGCCTCGTGGTGAAGGACGGAAAGGTACATATCCATTCCGGCGCCTCCGGCATCGGACAGGGCGTGGGAACGGTTCTTATGCAGGTTGTCTGCGAGACATTGGACGAGGCGGTGGAGCGGGTCGTTTACCATCAGCCGAATACGGCGGACGCGCCGGATTCCGGCACCACCTCCGGCTCGAGGCAGACGCTTGTCACCGGCGAGGCGGCAAGGCGGGCTGCGATCGAGCTTAAGAAGATGCTTGTTGAGGCAGGCGGAGACTGGGCGGCATTGGAAGGTAAGGAGGCGTACGGTGAGTACCTTGCAAAGACTGACAAGATGGGAACGCCGGTTCCGAATCCGGTATCCCATGTAGCTTACGGCTACGCGACCCAGGTCTGCATTTTAAATGACGACGGGACGATCAAAAAGGTCGTGGCGGCCCATGATGTGGGCAGGGCGGTGAATCCGAAGAGCGTGGAGGGCCAGATCGAGGGCGGCGTTGTGATGAGCCTGGGCTATGCGCTTACGGAGCAGTATCCGCTTGAAGACTGTGTGCCGACGGCAAAGTTTGGAACGCTCGGACTGTTCCGCGCGGATAAGACGCCGGAGGTCGAGAGCATTGTGGTCGAGAAGCCGGGGATTGACGTGGCTTACGGCGCGATCGGCGTCGGTGAGATCACCTCCATTCCGACGGCGCCGGCTGTCCAGGCGGCTTACCAGAGATGGAACGGTGAGTTCCAGACAGAGCTTCCGCTCACAGGGACACCGTACAGCAGAAAGAAGTGACGCGGGAACTGGTGAAAGTTTCCGGGAAGGAAGGCGGCATATGAAGCGATTGCTGAAGGGCGGCAGGGTCGTGTCCGCATCTGGAGTTGTGGAGGCGGACGTACTGCTGGATGATGAAAAGATAGAAAAAGTGGGAAAAAATATTGATGAAAGCGGCGTGGAGATCATTGATGTGGGAGGAAAGCTTTTGTTTCCCGGATTTATTGACGCGCACACCCACTTTGATCTGCATGTGGCGGGGACGGTGACGGCGGACGACTTTCGCACGGGCACAAGGGCCGCTTTGCGGGGCGGCACGACCACGATCGTGGACTTCGGAACCCAGTATGCGGGAGAGACCCTGATGGAGGGCTTAAAAAACTGGCATGAGAAGGCGGACGGAAAGTGCTCCTGCGACTACGGTTTTCATATGTCCATATCGGACTGGAACCATGACGTCAGCCGTGAGATCGACAAAATGACAGAGGAGGGCATTACCTCCTACAAGCTCTATATGACGTACGACATCCAGGTGGATGATAAGTGCCTCTACGAAATACTGAAGCGGCTGAAGGATGTGAAGGGCATCGCCGGTGTGCACTGTGAAAACAGCGGCGTGATCGCGGCGCTCCAGGAGGAGGCGGTAAACGCCGGGCGTATGGGCGTGGAGAGCCACCCGGCGACCCGCCCGCCGGAGGCGGAGGCGGAGGCTGTGGCGCGCCTTCTGCGGATCGCTGAGATTGCAGAAGCCCCGGTGATGGTGGTGCACCTGACGAACCGCGAGGCGCTCGACGAGATCCGGGCGGCGAGAAAACGCGGTCAGGAGGTCTACGCGGAGACGTGTCCCCAGTATCTTTTGATGGACGATTCCCTCTACCATCTTCCGGGCTTTGAGGGCGCGAAGTATGTGATCGCTCCGCCTCTCAGGAAAAAGGAGGATACAGAGGCGTTGTGGAAAGCGCTCGCGGACGGGGAAATTCAGACGGTATCCACCGACCACTGCAGCTTTACCACGGAGCAGAAGCGGCTTGGAAAAACGGATTTCCGAAAGATTCCGGGTGGAATGCCGGGCGTGGAGACGCGGGGAATCCTCATGTACAGCGAGGGCGTGAGAAAGGGCCGGATCACGCTCTCGGATATGTGCCGCCTTTTGTGCGAGAACCCGGCGAAGCTCTACGGGATGTATCCGAGAAAGGGCGTGATCGCTCCGGGAAGCGATGCGGATATCGTGGTGTTAAATCCGGATGAATCGGATATCATCACGGCGGCTGACCAGATTCAGAATGTGGACTACGCGCCGTTTGAGGGGCTTAAGGTAAACGGGCGGATTGAGACTGTGTTCTTAAGGGGCATGAAGGTGGTGGAGAACCATCAGGTCGTGAGGGAACTTGCGGGCACTTACATCGCGAGGGCTCCTTACGATTTCGGTTAAGCCCTGACAGGAAGGACTTAAGCCATGAGAATATTGTTTGAAGAGATTAAGAAAGCTATGGCGGCGGGAGAACCGACGGTCTTAGTGACGATCATCTCCAGCACCGGCTCGACACCGCGGGGCGCGGGCTCCCGGATGCTGGTGCGCCGGGATAAGAGCACGTTCGGCACGGTGGGCGGCGGCGCGGTGGAATATCGCGCGCAGCAGGCGGCGCTTGAGGTTCTTAGGACCGGGGGATCCCACACAGAGGGATTTTCACTAAGCCGCGCTAAGACGGCGGATATCGGCATGGTGTGCGGCGGGGACGTCAGTGTGTATTTTCAGTATATCAGCCCGGATAACACGGCCTTTTCCGGGCTCTGCGATGAGATCCTTAAAGCGCTCGAAAAAGATGAGGATAGCTGGCTGATCCTCGATATTACCGATGAGGCCTGCTGGCAGATGGGGATTTACAGAAAAGGCTTCGGCATCACCGGCATGGACAGAGAGAGCCGGGAAATTCCTGAAACGAGGGAGCGGGAATGGTTTACGGTTCAGGCGGGATGCCGGGAAGGCGGCGGCCGGAAATACTACATCGAGTCGCTCGTGCAGGCGGGCTCTGTCTATGTCTTCGGAGGCGGTCATGTGGCGCAGGAGCTGGTTCCTCTCCTCTCGCATGTGGGCTTTCGTTGCGTGGTGATGGACGACAGACCGGAATTTGCCAATCCGCGGGTGTTTCCCGATGCGGTGCGCACAGTGGTCGGGGATCTGGAGCATATCGACCGCAGCGTAACGGTGAAGCCGACGGACTATGTGTGTATCATGACGAGAGGACATCAGTACGATTACTATGTACAGAAGCAGACGCTTCTCTGCAAGCCCTGTTACATCGGTGTTATGGGGAGCAGGAACAAGATTCGGGTGGTGACGGAAAAGCTTCTGGAAGACGGATTTTCCAGAGAAGAGATTGAGAGCTGCCATATGCCGATCGGAACCGCGATTCTGGCGGAGACCCCGGCTGAGATCGCGGTCAGCATTGCCGGGGAGCTGATCGCGGTACGGGCAGGAAGGCTGGGACGGGCCTAGGATTGGAAGGAGTTGATCCATGCGGCAGATTGCTGCATGGATCAATTTTTTGCCCGGTCGCGGGCGGGGTTCTCGCTTTTGTTCGGTCGCCGGATGCAATGCTTTTTTTCACAAGTTCAAAAAAGCATTCACCGGTCTCCCTCACGGTAAAGTTTACCCCGCTCCCTCGTAGCGGGGAAGTTTCAGCCGCAGCCCCCGGATAGACAGCCCGTGTGACACGCTGCGTTTCCTACTCGGTCCGCGCGCTTATTAGCCGCCAGTCGCGCAAACTCGCTTCGCTCGGACAGTGCGCTTTGTGGCGGCGCTAGCGCAGACCTCGCTACGGAAGCCTCGCTATCGTCACCGGGCCTGTCTTCCGGGCTTTGCGGCTGATATTGTCCAGCCGGCTCAAGCGGTTACAAGCTGGACATTATTTGCATATAATGGTATAATCACAGGAAAGGCAGAAAGAAAGCGCAGGCTATGATTGATTTACATGGTGATATCTCGATTCCATATTTAAAGAAGAGCTGTTTCACGGGGAGCTATCTCGGTATGCGCTACCGGCTCGGGAAGCGCGAGCGGGAGACGGAGCCGGCGGTGGGTGAGACCCCGGCGGAGACGGAGACGGTGATCGAGGCGGTGATCTGGCCGGAGCCGTTTGGCTTTGAGGCGACGCCGGAGGAAAAGAAGCACAGCAGGGATTTCGCTTTCACAGACGATGGGATTCTGGAGGCGGTGGACTGGCTGAATGCGGAGCATGAGGCGGGCCATTACTGAAAAGCGATGGAGGAAGACCTGATCGGTCGGGACAGACGAAGGAAGGTGGACTTTTATGTATGAGGAGATGTTCAATGTGATCGCGGGTATCCTTATCCCGTTTCTGGGCACGACGCTCGGCGCGGCGTGTGTATTTTTCGTGAAAAACGCAATCAAGCCGGTGGTGCAGAAAAGTCTTCTGGGCTTTGCCTCCGGCGTCATGGTAGCGGCATCAGTATGGTCGCTTTTGATTCCTGCCATGGAAATGTCGGAGCCGATGGGCAAGCTCGCATTCCTGCCCGCAGCGGTGGGGCTTGCCGCAGGCATGGGCTTTTTGCTCATCTTAGATAAGCTGATCCCGCATCTTCATATGGGAAGTGAGGAGCCGGAGGGGCCCAAGAGCGGTTTAAAGAAGACCACCATGCTGGTGTTGGCGGTCACGCTCCACAATCTGCCGGAGGGCATGGCGGTCGGAGTGGTATTTGCCGGGCTTCTATCGGGAAACACACCGGTTTCCGCGGCGGGAGCGTTTGCCCTGACGATCGGAATCGCCATTCAGAACTTCCCGGAGGGCGCGATCATTTCCCTCCCGCTTAAGAGCGAAGGGGAGACGAAAAAACGTGCCTTTGTCATGGGTACGCTCTCGGGCATCGTGGAGCCGATCGGGGCATTTATCACCATTATCCTGGCGAGGTTTTTGACGCCGATCGTCCCTTACATGCTTGCGTTTGCGGCAGGAGCCATGATGTATGTGGTGGTCGAGGAGTTGATCCCGGAGTCGGCGGAGGGAGAGCATTCCGATATGGGAACCGTGGGCTTTGCCCTGGGATTTATCATTATGATGATGCTCGATGTGGCGCTCGGATAAGGCGCATCCGAAGCACGGGTGCGGCGTGACAGGAGAGAAAGGATGGAGTTATGGCGGAAGAAAAGAAGTCCTCGAATATCATGGTAAGGATTGCTGCGTTCATTGTAGATAAACGTAAGGCTTTCCTGATCTTGTTTGTGCTGGCGGCGATTTACTGCGCTTTGTCCGTGAATAAGGTAAAGGTAAACGACGACCTGACGACCTACCTGCCGGACACCACGGAGACCAGGAAGGGCCTTACGATCATGGAGGATGAGTTCGTCACGTTCGGAACCGGAAAGATCATGGTCTCCAATGTGACATACGATAAGGCGTTAGCCCTTGCTAACCATATCCGGGGCATCAAGGGCGTGTCGGAGGTGAAGTTCTATGACCGGGACGATGACACCTACAAGGAATCGGATGTGGGGGATTATTACCGGAATTCATCTGCGCTCTTTAACGTCACCTTTGACGGGGAGGAGGACTCGGAGTCGGCGCAGAAAGCGATGCTTGAGGTCCGCGAATATTTAAGCCCATATGATACTTATGTGTACTCGACGGTGGGCAAGGATGACTCAAAGGATCTGCAGAATGATATCAGCCAGATCATGGTGGTCGTGATCCTCATTATTGTGGGGGTGCTTTTGTTCACCTCCAAGACTTACATAGAAGTTCTGATCTTTTTGATGGTATTCGGCATGGCGGCGATTTTGAACGCGGGAACCAACTTCTGGTTCGGCGAAATCTCATTTGTCACCAACGCGGTGGGGACAATCTTGCAGCTTGCCTTAGGTATCGACTACGCCATCATTCTGTGCCACCGGTTTATGGAGGAGCATGAGACGAAGGATACCAGGGAGGCAATGATCATCGCCTTGAGCAAGGCGATACCGGAGATCTCCTCCAGCAGCCTTACGACGGTGTCCGGACTGGTCGCGCTGATGCTGATGCAGTTTCGGATCGGGATGGACCTCGGCCGGGTTCTGACAAAAGCGATTCTCTTAAGCCTCCTGACGGTGTTTTTATTCATGCCGGCTCTTATCGTGATGTTTTCAAAACTGATCGAGAAGACGAAACACAGGAATTTCGTGCCGTCTATCCGCGGGTGGGGCAGGCTTGTCGTCAGGACACGCTGTATTCTTGTGCCGATCTTCCTTGTGCTTCTTGCGGCAGGCGCTTACCTTTCCGCAAAATGCGCTTATGTGTATGACGTAAATTCCATCGTTTCGCGGAAAAAGACGGAGTATGTGATCGCCCGGGAGAAAATCGAGTCTGTTTTCGGAACGAGCAATGTAATGGCGGTGATCGTGCCGAAAGGGAACTATAAGAAGGAGGCAGCGATCCTGTCCTACTTAGACAAGATTGACCGGGTGGACTTTGCCCTGGGGATGTCAAACGTCGAGGTGGACGAGGAGAAGGGCTATGTGCTGACCGATTCCCTCACCACAAGGCAGCTTTCCGAGGTGGCGGATGTTGACATCGACCTGGTAAGGCTTCTGTACCGCGCCTACGCGATCGACAAGGGTGAATATTCGGCGTTCATGGGCGATATCGACGAGTACAAGATTCCGATCATAAACACCGTCACCTTCCTTTACGAGCAGAATGAGAAGGGGGCGCTGAACCTGGATGATGAGCTGTCGGATACCATAAGGGATCTGCACACCCAGATCAGCGACGCCCAGGTGCAGATGGAGGGGGAGAATTATTCCCGCATGATCTTTGCCCTTAAAGGGCCCGTGGAGGGTCAGGAGACCTTTGACATCATCGACGGTATCCGGGACGAGGCAGGGCGCTACTACGACGAGGCTTATGTGGTGGGTGATTCTACCAGCGATTATGACTTAAGCAAATCATTCCTGAATGACAATGTAAAGATCAGTGTGATCACGGCATTGTTTGTGGGGATCATCCTTTTGTTTACCTTCCAGTCGGCGGGGCTGCCGTTCATGCTGGTGCTCACGATCCAGGGCAGTATCTGGATCAACTTTTCCGTGCCGCCGGTTACCGGCTCCACGATGTTCTTCTTAAGCTATTTGATCGTGAGCGCCATCCAGATGGGCGCGACCATAGACTACGCGATCGTGATCACCAGCCGGTATATGGAGCTCAGGAAGGAGATGGACAGGAAGGAGGCAGTTGTGGAGACGCTAAATCAGGCGTTTCCAACGATCGTCACCTCCGGTTCGATCCTGACCTGTGCGGGCTTCATCATCGGGCAGTTTACCTCCAACGCCACGATCGCATCCCTGGGCACGACCCTTGGGCGCGGCACTCTGATCTCCATTATCCTCGTCATGACGGTACTTCCGCAGATCCTTTTGATCGGCGACTGGCTGATCGATAAGACGGCGTTTACGATCACCAGGGAGGAGGAGGCGAAAAAGCGCCGGGAGGCGAGCGGCAGGATTCATGTGAACGGCTTTGTAAAGGGCTATGTCTCCGGACAGTTTGAGGGACATATGACAGGCATACTGGATGGTGAGATGAATGTGAAAAACCGGGGTGCGTCCGAAGCGCGGGGAGAGGAGGATCAGAACCATGAAGAAGTTTAGAAAGCGACTTGCCGCGTGCGCGCTGGCATTGGCCGCTCTGTGCTGCCTGTCTGCTCCGCAGAGGGCTTACGGGGAAGGCGAACCGCAAACGATAGAGATCAAGACTGTGGATGATCTGATCGCTCTGTCAGAAAACAGCGTATTGGATACCTATACTGTGGGGAAGGTATTTGAGCTGACGGCTGACATTGACCTGTCGGGGGCGATGTTTGAACCGATCGCTTCCTTCGGGGGAACCTTTCACGGGAACGGCCATGTGATATCGGGATTTTATTGGAATGAGGAGGGGTCAAACATCGGTCTGTTCCGGTTTGTGGAGCAGGGCGCATTGATTGAAGATCTGAAGGTGCGCGTGTCCTTAAAGCCGGACGGGAGCGCAGCCCGTGTGGGCGGTATTGCGGGCACAAACCGGGGGCGGATTTCGGGCTGCAGTGTCAGCGGCCGCGTGGAAGGCAGGGAAAATACCGGCGCTGTTGCGGGCTGCAACGAGGCGAGCGGCCTCATTGAGAACTGTATGAGCACGGCAAAGGTGTCCGGGTTTAAAGCGACCGGCGGCATTGTGGGACTGAATGAGGGAATCGTGGAATCATGCACGAACCGCGGGGAGGTCAACACCTCGGACCGGACGGAGAGGAGCGCGGAGACGCTGACGGAGGCTTCGCCCCTCGACGGAAAGATCCTGGACGCGGAGAAGGTGTACCATACCGGAGGCATTGCCGGAAAGTCTACGGGAACTATCCGGACGAGCAGCAACGAGGGGGTGGTCGGGTATCTCCACGCGGGCTACAACACAGGCGGCATCGTCGGACTGCAGAGCGGATACATTACCGGCTGCGCGAACCGGGCGACGGTTCTGGGGCGCAAGGACACCGGAGGGATCGCCGGTCAGTTTGAGCCGTACGTTATGCTGCGCTACGAGGAAGACACGATCCAGAAGGTGCAGAACCAGACAGATGCGCTTTTAGATCAGCTTGGGCAGCTTTCGGACACGCTGAGAGACGCCGGCGACGAGACGATCACCGATATGGACGCGGTGCGTTCGGGAGTCAAGGATATCCGTTCGGGGCTTCAGAGCAATAAGAAAAATTATTATGACAACACAAAGAATTTCACCTCCGACCTGGATAGGGAGCTTGACAGGCTCGAAAACAATATGGATGAGTTTGAACTGAAAGTATACGATCACTATACGGAAGGTGATGTGAATTCATTAAAGGCCGACAGGGCGCGGCTAAACCAGCTCAGGGAGCAGCTTAAGGAGAGCTTAAAGACAGATCCGGAGCAGGCAAAGGGAATTCTTGAGGAGATGTCGCAGCTTCTCCAAAAAATAGATGACACGACAATGGGGTTGCCGAAGTCTGTGGAGAACGATGTGGATGACACCACCGGAAACATCAATGATTACGCGGATAATCTTGGGGTCAATATACAGGGGATCCGCAAGCTGATCAATGATAATAAGGATAAGCTTTATACCGACCTGGAGGCGACAGATCATGACATGACAGGGCGGATGGACACGGTTTCGTCGGGGCTTGACAGGCTTTTTGAGGCGCTTAAAGATACCAGCCATGAGACAAAGGATCAGATGGAGGCGATTCGGAAACAGGTTCGGCTGATCTCTGATACGATGGACGGGAGTGTGGATGAGCTTAAGAGCCGGGATGATGAGCTGATCAATGATGTTTCCGACGAGCAGGCGAAGGAGCCGGGAAGCGGGTTGATAAGCGGGTGTGAGAATCTCGGGTTTATCCGATCCGACAGCAACACCGGAGGCATTGTCGGAATCATCGGAGTGGAGCTTGAGATCGATCCGGAAAATGATGTTGAGGTTGACGGTGAGGAATCGCTTAAGATCGACAGGACTGCGAGGGCGTCCGTGCGGGGGTGCACAAACAGGGAGCAGGTCGTGTCGACAAATCATTACGCGGGCGGCATCGCAGGACGCGCCGACGCGGGGGCTCTGACGGATAATTGCAATCTGGCGGATGTGGAAGCGGAAGAAGGAAACTATGTGGGCGGCATTGCCGGAAGCAGCATGGGCGCCGTGAGAGAGAATGCTGTGTTCTGCCGGATTTCCGGGAAGGACTATGTCGGCGGCGTGGTCGGAAAAGGGGAAACGGTAACGGGAAACCGTGTGATCGTCTCCCTTGCCACAGAGGAGCGCGGAGAATACCGCGGGGCTGTGGCGGGCGACGCCGACGGCGAGATCAGCGGAAATCTCTTTGTGCCGCATAATCTGGCGGCAGTCGACGGCGTGACGTACTTAAGCCAGGCGGAGCCGCTTACCTACGAGGAGATGATCAGCCGGGAGGGCACTCCGCAGGAGTTTGAGCAGCTTGAGGTGATCTACCTTGTGGACGGAAAAGAAGCGGCGCGTGTCCCGGTGAGCTACGGTCAGCCTGTCCCGGAGGAAAAGATCCCGAAGATACCGGAAAAGGAGGGCTTTTACGGATTCTGGGAGGAGAAGGGGCAGGACTGTGTGCGTACTGGCTTAAAGGTCAATGCCGAATACCGCCTCTGGGTGACGACCATTTCCGGCTCCTTAAGGAGAGGGGAGCTTCCGGTTCTGCTGGCGGAGGGAGAGTTCTACCCGGACACTCTGCTCCATGTGACGGAGGTGGACGGGCAAGAGACCGCCCGCCTGCCGGGGGCAGGCCGGAAAGCGACTGCGTACCGGTACGCGTTTGAGGCTCCGGAGGGAACGGATTTTACAAGGCAGAAGGGAAAGGAAATCGTTTTCCGTATTTTAAAGCCGGATGAGAAAAGAGGAAGCTGGGAGGTGACGGCGGTCGGCGCGGACGGACGGGCGGTGAGCCTTCCCGTGCGGGAGGATGGAAGCTACCTTTTGTGCAGCCTTGTCCCCGCGTACGGCGGGCAGAGCGCGGAGTGGACGCTTCTGATTCAGAAGAAAGCGGCAAACGGATATCTTCTGATACTGGCTGCCGTGATCGCCGCAGGCGTGCTCGGCGCGGTCTTCGCGGTGAAAACGAAAAGGAAGAGTGGTAACAGTTAAGCCATGCTGCGTTTCCTCGGATTTTACGCCGCAAAGTGCCCGTGAAAGACAGTCCGCGTGACACGCTGCGTTTCCGGCTCGGTCCGCGCGCTTATTAGCCGCCAGTCGCGCAAACTCGCTTCGCTCGAACAGTGCGCTTGGTGGCGGCGCTAGCGCAGACCTCGCTACGGAAGCCTCGCTATCGTCACGGGGCTGTCTTCCCGGGCGCCTTGCGGCTGGGAGTGTCGGGCACGAGGGAGCGGGGTATATACTCACTGTGAGGGAGGCCGGTGAACACTTTTGCGAGCCATGCGAGCAAAAGTTTTACATCCGGCGACCGAACAAAAGCGAAAACCTCATCCGCGACCGAATAAAAGAAAAATGGCTGAACTGTTGCGAAGCATGGCATTTTCTTGGCAAGTTTATTGACAAACGACAGATGGATTGCTATGATTAAAAATACTTGATGGAGAGGAAGAGGACCATGGATAGAATTGTGTTATCGCTGCTGGTGGACAACACGTCCGGAGTGCTGAGCCGGGTTGCGGGGCTTTTTAGCCGACGCGGCTACAATATTGACAGCCTGACCGTGGGTGTGACCGCGGACGAGCGGTATTCCAGGATGACGGTGGTTGCGTTCGGCGACCAGAACATTCTGGAGCAGATCAAAAAGCAGCTCAGCAAGCTGGAGGATGTGCGCGACATTAAGGAGCTTAAGCCGGGACATTCCGTATACCGCGAGCTCATCATGGTGAAGGTACGCGCCAATGCAAGCGAGCGTCAGGCAGTCAGCGCCATCTCTGATATCTTCCGCGCCACCATCGTGGATGTGGGGAAGGATTCCCTGACTGTTATGCTGACCGGCGACCAGTCGAAGTTAGATGCGCTCATCAATCTCCTGGAGGATTATGAGATCCTCGAGCTGGCGCGCACAGGCCTTACGGGGCTTTCCCGCGGTTCGGATGATATCCGTTACCTGCCATAAAACGCATTGAAGAGGAGGAAAAAGACATGGCAAAGATTTACTATCAGGAAGACTGTAATCTGTCCTTGCTGGAGGGCAAGACCATCGCGGTCATCGGCTACGGAAGCCAGGGACACGCTCACGCGTTAAACGCGAGGGAGTCCGGCTGCCATGTGATCATCGGTCTTTATGAGGGGAGCAAGTCCTGGGCGAAGGCCGAGGCGCAGGGCTTTGAGGTCTACACCGCGGCGGAGGCGGCAAAGCGGGCAGACATCATTATGATCCTGATCAACGATGAACTGCAGGCAGATATGTACAAAAAGGACATTGAGCCGAACCTGAAAGCGGGTAATATGCTGATGTTCGCGCACGGTTTCAACATTCATTTCGGCTGCATCAAGCCGCCGGCTGATGTGGACGTCACGATGATCGCGCCAAAGGGGCCGGGTCACACCGTCCGCTCCGAGTATCAGGAGGGCAAGGGTGTTCCGTGTCTCGTAGCCGTTGAGCAGGATGCGACCGGAAAGGCGCTCGAGCTTGCGTTAGCTTACGCGCTTGCGATCGGCGGCGCGCGGGCGGGCGTTCTTGAGACCACCTTCCGCACCGAGACCGAGACGGATCTTTTCGGCGAGCAGGCTGTCCTCTGCGGCGGCGTCTGCGCTCTGATGCAGGCGGGCTTTGAGACGCTGGTTGAGGCGGGCTACGATCCGAGAAACGCTTACTTTGAGTGCATCCACGAGATGAAGCTGATCGTGGATCTGATCTATCAGTCCGGCTTTGCGGGCATGAGATATTCCATCTCCAACACCGCCGAGTACGGCGATTACATAACGGGTCCGAAGCTGATCACCGAGGAGACGAAGAAGACCATGAAGAAGATCCTCTCCGATATCCAGGACGGCACGTTTGCCAAGGAATTTCTGCTCGATATGTCCCCGGCAGGCCGCCAGGTTCACTTTAAGGCGATGAGGAAGCTTGCGGCGGAGCACCCGTCCGAGAAGGTCGGCGAGGAGATCCGCAAGCTGTACAGCTGGAACAATGAGGATGACAAGCTGATCAACAACTAGAGCACACGGGCTGAAAACGGGGGCTATCGCAAAATGGATGACGGCGGATTAAAATCTGCACGAATCCATTTTGCGGCAGCCTCTTTTTGAAAGGAGGAATGATCTGTGGGAAAAATTTTTAAATTCCATGACGATCTCGACACGGATCAAATCATTGCGTCCCAGTATCTTCTGCTCCCCACCGTCGAGGAGATGAAAGAACACGCGTTCGAGTCCCTCGACACGGAATTTGCGGGAAAGGTAAAGCTGGGAGACTATGTTGTGGGGGGAGAGAACTTCGGCTGCGGTTCGTCCCGCGAGCAGGCCCCGGCTGTGCTGAAGGCCCTCGGGGTTCGGGCGGTGGTAGCAAAGTCCTTTGCCAGAATTTTTTACCGCAACGCCATAAACATCGGCCTGCCGGCAATCGTGTGCCGGGAACTTCCGGACGCGGTTCAGACGGGGGATGAGATGGAGCTGTCGCTGACGGAAGGGACAGCGGCGGTAAACGGCGTTACATACCGATGTACGAAGCTGCCGGAATACATGCAGGAGATCTTAAACTGGGGCGGACTGATCGAATCCTTAAACAGAGAGGAGGCGTAGGCGATGGGAATGACGATTGCGGAAAAGATCATTGCCCTTGCCGCAGGCGTGCCCGAGGTGAGGGCGGGGGAAATCCATACGGTGAAGCTCGACCGGATGATGAGCAATGACGGGACGACCCATCTGACAGTGGATATGTACCGCAATAAATTAAAGCATCCGCGCATTGCAGACCCGAAAAAGCTGGTGTTTATCGTGGACCACAATGTGCCGTCCGACAGCCCGAAGACGGCGGCATCCCAGAAGAAGATGCGTGACTTCGCGCGAGAGCACGGGATTGATTTCTGGGAGGGAAAGGGCGTCTGTCATCAGATTATGATGGAGAGTTATGTACGCCCCGGCGAGCTGATCTTCGGCGCGGACAGCCACACCTGCACCTACGGGGCGCTCGGGGCGTTCGGGACGGGCGTGGGCTGCACGGACCTTCTCTACGCCATGGTGACAGGCACCTCCTGGGTGATGGTGCCGGAGACCGTGAAATTCAATCTGACCGGGAAGCTCCCGGATGGCGTGTATCCGCGGGATCTGATGCTTACCATCATCGGCGAGATCGGCGCGAACGGCGCAAACTATCAGGTGATGGAGTTTATCGGGGACGGGGCGAAAACGCTGAGTGTGGACGAGCGGATGGTGCTCTGTAATCTTGCTGTCGAGGCAGGCGCAAAGACGGCCGTTTTTGAGGCGGACGAGACGGCGCTTTCTTATCTTAAGGAGCGGGGCAGGGAGCCGAAGGCGGTATTTACAAGCGATGAGGATGCGGAGTATGCCCGCGAGTATACCTTTGACTTATCGAAGATCCGGCCCGTGGCGGCGAGACCGGATTTTGTGGACGACGTTGTCCCGGCGGCGGAGGTCTGCGGGATTCGGATTGACGAGGCATTCTTAGGCTCGTGCAACAACGGACGCATTGGTGATCTGCGCGTGGGCGCATCTATTATAAAAGGAAGAAAGGTGTCCGACCATGTGCGTTTCCTCGTCGTTCCCGCAAGCGAGGAGGTGTATCTTGAGGCGCTTCGCGAGGGGCTGATACAGACATTCCTTGAGAGCGGGGCGGTCGTGATGAACCCGAACTGCAGTGTGTGCTGGGGGAGCTGTCAGGGCGTGATCGGCGAAAATGAGGTCCTTATCAGCACAGGTACGCGCAACTTTAAGGGGAGGGCCGGACACCCGAGCTCGAAGGTGTACTTAGCCTCCGCCGCGACGGTTGCGGCGTCCGCGGTAAAGGGCGAGATCTGCACCGCGGATAGACTATAAGGGGGATTTGGGCAATGGAACAGTTTACCGGAACGGTGTGGGTCCTCGGCGACGACATCGACACCGACATTATCATTCCGACGGAGTATCTGGCATTAAAGACGATCGACGACATGAAGCAGTACGCGTTTTCTCCGCTGCGCCCGGAGCTTGCGGCGAAGATAACGCCCGGCGACATCATCGTGGCGGGAAAGAATTTCGGCTGCGGCTCATCGAGGGAACAGGCGCCGGAGGTCATAAAGGCGCTTGGGATTGCCTGCATTATTGCAAAGTCCTTCGCGCGGATCTTTTACCGAAACGCGCTCAATAACGGGCTGCTTGTCTTAGAGCAGCCGCGCCTTTACGACGAGATCAGCGAGGGCGATGCGGTGACGGTCACCGTGAACCGGGATGTGGAGTACGCGGGCAGACGCTACCCGATCGCGTCACTCCCGGAGAATCTTGTGGAGATCATCCGGGCCGGCGGTCTTGTGAAGGCCATGCGAAAGAAGAACGGACTGGAGTAAGCGGATAAGGAGAGAGATTATGGGACAGACAATCATTGAAAAAATCATATCTCACAACACCGGCGCATCGAGCGTAAGCCCCGGCGATATTGTGACCGTCCATGCAGACCGGGTGATGCTTGATGATATTATGATTCCGTTTATCGTGAGCAAGTTTCAGGAAATGGGCTTTTCTGAGGTCTGGGATCCGGATAAGGTAGTGCTGATCTACGACCATCTGGTGCCGGCAAGCAGGCAGGAGGACGTCCGACACTACAAGGCGGGAGACGACTTCGCAGAGAGACACGGGATAAAGAATCTCCACCGCAGCGACGGAATCTGCCATCAGCTTATGACGGAGGCGGGCTATGTAAAGCCGGGCGACGTGGTGTTCGGAACTGACAGCCACACGACCACCTACGGCTGTGTGGGCGCGTTTTCCACCGGGATCGGCTATACGGAGATGGCGTCAATCCTCGGCACGGGCACGCTCTGGGTGAAGGTGCCGGAGACGATCCGGATCGAGATCGACGGCAGAATGCCGGAGGGCGTGATGTCAAAGGACGTGATCCTTAAGATCATCGGGGATCTGGGGGCGGACGGCGCCACCTACCGGGCGCTTGAATTTTGCGGCTCCGCGGTGGAGGCGATGAGCGTCGCGAGCCGCATGACGATGGCAAATATGGCGATCGAGGCGGGGGCAAAGTGCGCGCTGTTTACGCCGGATGAGAAGACGGCGGAGTATTGCGCGTTTCGTCTTGACGCGTTTCAGAAAGGGCTTTCCGGCGACGCGGACGCCGTTTATTTTAAGAAGATCCACTACGAGGCGGAGCAGTTCGTCCCGGTCATGGCGTGTCCGTCCCAGGTGGACAAGATCCGGAATGTGAGCGAGCTTATCGGGACGCCGATCGACCAGGTATTTATCGGTTCGTGTACGAACGGGCGGCTTGAGGATCTGCAGGCGGCCGCGAAGGCGCTTGCGGGAAAGAAGGTGGCCCCCTTTGTGCGGCTGATCGTGACCCCGGCGAGCCGGAAGGTATACGAGGACGCCATTGCCTGCGGGGCGATCCGGACGCTTGTGGAGGCGGGGGCGGTTGTGACGCACCCCGGTTGCGGACTCTGCTGCGGCAGAAGCGGCGGGATTTTGTGCGACGGGGAGCGGGTAGTCGCTACCAACAATCGGAATTTCCTGGGGAGGATGGGAAGTTCCGGGGTGGAAATCTATCTGGCTTCCCCGGCGACGGCGGCGGCCTGCGCAGCGGCCGGGAAAATCGTCAGTCCCGTATGACGGCAGCGGTTTTTTCGAAAATGGTTGACATAAAAAATCAAGACACGTTTCGCCACCTATTTCATGCCACCATAATTAACAAAAAAGTAATATTTATGTAATAATAAAACGGAAGTTATATACAAAAATAAGAGAAAATATCAGAAAAAATAAAGCAAATTGCACAATATAAAAACATATGTTTGAAAAATGGAAAGTAAGATATAACAAAATTGTCACATGCTTCTTGACATTTTCAAATACCCCCCACTATAATAACGCTTGCCACAACAAAAAGGGCAATTTTAGGGTGAAAATCCCACTTTCAACAAAAATCGGGAGATTTTTTGGGAATTGCTTGTTGGAAGAAGAAAGGGGTATTGTATGTTTCCATTGTGCTCATTTCTTCAGTCGGCGTGCCAGCTTGTGAAGATGCTTGCCGCTTCGGCGGCCGGCGTGGCGAAACGTATGTACCGTTCGTCGGCGGTCATTCTGTGGGGGACGGCGGCGGTGGTTGTGATGACCTTTACATCCGCCGGGTTTTCGGGAAGCCGGAGCACCCTGACTGCGTATGCGGAGACGCTCGCTGCGCAGGTAAAGCTGGACGGGGAAAAAGAGACTGAAGAAATCGAAGTGTTTACAGAAGCGAAAATGCAATTACATCTTACGGATTCGAAAAGCTTAGAGAGCGGGCAGCGGTTTGTGGGGAACAGCCTTGCTGAGAATATACAGGACGAGCTTGTGATGCAGAAAGCAAGAAGGGCTGCGTCAGAGGAAGCGAAGGAAGAAACCAGGAAGATAGAAGAGGAACGTCAGAGGATAGAGGCGGAGAGGGCAGCCGAGGAGGCGCGGCGGGCCGCTGCCGTGATCGCCTATTCGGATCAGGATTACGAGCTTTTAACGCAGATCGTGGAGGCGGAGGCCGGGAGCTGCGATATCAGGGGCCGGATACTGGTCGCGAACGTAGTCATCAACCGGGTAAACAGCGGAAGATTTCCGAACACGATCCATGACGTGGTGTACCAGAAATCCCAGTTTTCCCCGGTATATGACGGGAGACTTTTTACCTGCCGGGTGACACAGCAGACTGTGGAGGCGGTTGACCGGGCATTAGCCGGAGAGGACTACTCTCAGGGAGCTCTGTTCTTTATGAACAGAGGACGGTCGTCCGCCCGCAACGTGAGCTGGTTTGACAATAATTTAACATTCTTGTTTCAACACGACAGACATGAGTTTTTTAAGTAAACGGTAAAGGAAAAACGGAAGAAAAATCATGAAGAAAAAATATGTACTGTTTGACCTGGACGGGACGCTGACGGATTCCCAGCCGGGGATCATAAATGCCATCCTGTACGCGCTGAAGGCCTACGGGATCACAGTGGAGGACAAAGACACGCTCCGCCCGTTTCTCGGCCCGCCGCTCACGGACAGCTTCGAAACGTATTTCGGCTTCGACCGCAGGACGGCGCTTGAGGCGGTGGAGATCTTCCGGGAATATTACAACGAAAAGGGAAAGTTTGAAAACAGGGTGTATCCGGGCGTGCCGGGTATGTTGGATAAGCTGCGGGAAGAAGGCTTTTGTCTTTTTGTTGCGACCTCAAAGCCGGAGACGACCGCGAGGGAGATCCTGGAGCATTTTGACCTGGCGAGCCGGTTCGACTTTATCGGCGGCGCGACCATGAGCGAGGATCGGGTGAAAAAGGCGGACGTGATCCGCTATGTGCTCGAGGAAAATGCGATCCGCGAACGCTCGGAAGTCGTCATGGTGGGAGACCGGAGCCATGATGTGCTCGGAGCGAAGGAAAACGGGATTGCGTGCGTCGGCGTGCTGTACGGCTACGGCGACAGAAGAGAGCTTGAAGATGCGGGGGCCTGCTGCCTCGCCGAAACGGCGGAGGACATCGTGCGGATCATAAGTCCCGGTTAGGCAGCCCCCTATACTGTTTCATTTCGTAACTGTGAAGATACTGAACAGCTGCTTTATTTCCCGTACTTCTCCTCGCAGTAGAGGCAGCGGTAGGTCTCCGTCTTCTCGTCGGTGAGACAGAAGATGTGCGGCAGCTCCTGCTCGATGGAGGTGATGCAACGCGGATTTTTGCACTTGATGATGTTGGTGATCTTCGCCGGAAGCTTGAGCCGCTTCTTTTCCACGATCTTGTCGTCGCGGATGATGTTGACGGTGATGTTGTGGTCGATGTAGCCGAGCACCTTAAGGTCGAGGTTGTCGACCGGGCCCTCCACCTTGATGATATCCTTGCGCCCCATCTTGCTGGAGCGCGCGTTTTTGATGATCGCCACCTGGCAGTCCAGCTTGTCAAGCCCCAGATGGTAATAGATGTCAAGGCTTTTTCCCGCCTGAATATGGTCTAAGACCACGCCTTCCTGTAATCCGCTGATATTTAACATGGTTTTTCCACCTCCAGTAATGTCATGATCAGTGCCATGCGCACATACACGCCGTATTGCGCCTGCTTAAAGTATGCCGCCCGCGGATCGTCGTCCACCTCGGTGGAGATCTCGTTGACGCGTGGGAGCGGGTGCAGCACATACATATCATCCTTCGCGAGCTTCATCTTCGCCTTGTCCAGAATGTAGCAGTTCTTTAAGCGGATGTAATCCTCCTCGTTGAAGAATCGTTCCTTCTGCACGCGGGTCATGTAGAGAATGTCAAGCTCCGGCATGGCATCGTCTAAATTGTCTACCTCCTTAAATTCCACATGATTGGCGCGCAGCACGTCCTCGCGGATATACTCCGGCACCTTTAATTCCTCCGGCGAGATGAGGATAAAGCGCACACCTTCATAGCGAACCATCGCGTTGATCAGGGAATGCACCGTCCGCCCGAATTTTAAATCGCCGCACAGGCCGATCGTCAGGCCGTCTAACCGTCCTTTTAAGGAATGGATCGTCAGAAGATCGGTCAGCGTCTGGGTCGGATGCTGATGACCGCCGTCGCCGGCGTTGATGACCGGGATCCCGGATTTCTGCGCCGCGACCAGGGCAGCTCCCTCCTTCGGATGGCGCATGGCGGCGATGTCCGCGTAGCAGGAGACCACGCGTATGGTGTCCGCGACGCTCTCCCCCTTGGCCGCGGAGCTCGAATCGGCAGAAGAAAAGCCAAGTACGCTGCCGCCTAAGTTTAACATTGCGGATTCAAAACTGAGGCGGGTTCTCGTACTTGGCTCATAAAACAGAGTCGCTAATTTTTTGCCGTCACATACATGAGCGTATTTTTGGGGATGGCGTTCGATGTCGGCTGCCAGCGAAAGCAACCGGTCGATCTCCTCAACGGAGAAGTCAAGCGGGTTTAACATGTGTCTCATGGCGTATCTCCTTTGATTTTTATCTCGGAATCATTATAAATGATTCTCATCCGGATTACCACCCCTTTTTTTATAAAAATTTTAAAAACAGGCAACACTTCATCCATGCGGCCTTTCCGGCGGATTTTACGTTTTTGTTTACCCCGCGACCTCACGGCTGGGCAGTATCAGCCGCAAGGCCGAGCTGTTACTGAAAAACAGCAAAAGGAGATTGTAAAGAAACTGTAAGGAAGATTAAGAAAAATAGAGTGCAACATTGACAGGAATGTTGTATACTGTTACATAAAGATACCGGAAGGGAAAGAGGACTGCGGCTCATGGAAGCGGAGAAGACCCCGATCATTGAGGTGAGAAACCTTTACAAGATCTATAAAGTCGGCACCAACAGGGTCTATGCCTTAAACGGTGTGGATTTCACCATGTATAAGGGCGAATTCTGCGCGATCGTGGGGCCATCCGGATCGGGGAAGTCCACCCTGCTCAATATGCTTGCAGGGCTGGAGCCGCCCACGAAGGGCGAGATCATCGTGGCAGGCGAGCACATCGAGAAGATGGGTGAAAACCGGCTTGTGGGCTTCAGGCGGGAGAATGTGGGATTTATCTTTCAGTCCTACAACCTTCTCCAGACCTTAAACGCGGTGGAAAATGTGGCGCTCCCCCTCTCGTTTCGCGGCGTGCCGAGGCGCGTCCGCGCTGAGAAGGCGAAGAAATATTTAAAGCTGGTCGGACTTGAGAAGCAGATGAAGCACATGGCAAACGCCATGTCCGGCGGTCAGCAGCAGCGTGTGGGTATCGCGCGCGCCCTGGTGGTAGATCCGAAGATCATCTTTGCCGATGAGCCGACGGGGAATCTCGACTCGAAGACGACAATGGAGATTTTAAAGCTGATGAGAAGGATCGTGCGGGAGCAGAATCAGACCCTGGTCATGGTAACTCACGATAACCGCATTGCCGCCTTTGCGGACAGGCAGTTTCATATCGTGGACGGAAAGATATTTAAGATTGAAGAACGGCAGCATTCGGATGAGAGCGATACCGATGAGGAATAAAAGGAGATTAAAAAGATGGGACAGTTGAAACGCTTGCTTGCGGCATTTACGGCGGTGGTGATGATAGCGGGGCTTATGCCTGCAATGACTGCTTTTGCGGGAGATGTGAGAGTCTATTCGGACAAGATCACCAGGGGGAAGACCGGAAAGAACATGACGCTCACGTTCACCGTAAAGAATGAGAGCGGCCGCAACATCGAGAAGCTTGCGGTAGGCTTTGACACGAGCGGCGCCGATATCTGGAGTGAGGACGATAGCGATATACTCTACGGCTATGCCTTCCCGTTCGAAGTGACTGCCTCTCTGCCTGACACGGAGAGGCCCAAGGACGTGGGAAGCCTGGCAAACGGAAAGGAAAAAACAGTCTCCCTCACTGGGTATGTGCGCAGGGATCTCGATGAAGGGTATTATAAGGTTCCGGTGGCGGTGTTTGAGCGCAGCGGAGACAACTTAAATCCGCTGGGATATGAGGATCTGCGCGTCTGGATCTCGAAATCCACAAGCTCCGATGACAAGGACGAGGATAAGACCAAAACCTACGACTTCGTGCTGGGAGAGGGACAGAGTGTCCCCGACGGGGTCTACCCGGGCGTGATGAATTTTTCGCTGAACCTGCGCAACAACAGCCCCGCGGCGGTCTACAACGTGAAGGCGAGCATTGCGCTCGACGCCGACAGCACAAAGTTCCCCTTTGAGATCAATGACGCGAACTATGACCGGATGTTTGAAAAGATTGAGAAAAATGAGACGGTGCAGCTTCCCTACAGCTTCGCGATCCGTTCCGATACATACAGCGGTTACTATCCGATCGGCATGAAGGTCTCCTATTCCGACAGCTCTACGGGTGAGGAATTAAAGACCTTTGAGACGACCTTCTATGTGCGCGTCCACAACAAGGAGAAGGAGGATCAGCGCAGGGAGTTCAACGAGCATGACCGGGTCAAGGCGCGCATGATCGTCGATCATTTCACCACGATCCCGGAGACGATTATCGCCGGGGAAGCGTTCGACCTGGTGCTCTACATGAAGAACGCCTCAAGCAGCGTGCCCGCCTCCAACCTGCTCTTTACCGTGGAGTCGGAGAAGGTTTCCGACAGCGCGGTATTTACCATCGCGTCCGGCTCATCCTCGGTCGCGCAGGACGCCCTGGGGCCCGGCGCTGTGACAGAGCTTCGCCTGCACATGACCTCGCGCCCGGGCGTGGATCAGCGCTCCTACGGGCTGACGGTCAAGGCGCGGTTTGACAGCCCGGAGTACAAGAACGCCGATGAGAGCATCACGATCAATATTCCGGTGAAGCAGATCCCGAGGCTTAACACGGGGACGGTCGAGGTGATGCCGTCCGCCATCTCGGTGGGCGAGGAATCGAATGTGATGTTCGGCATTAACAATACGGGCAAGGTTTTGCTCTACAATGTGATGGTGCGCTTTGAGGCGGATTCCATTCAGACGACGGACACCTATGTGGGCAATATCAAGCCGGGCGAGACCGGAAATGTGGACTGTATGCTGACGGGGGCGGCGCCCACCGCGGATGACGGAAAGATCCGCATGATCATC
Organism: Clostridium sp.; assembly: GCA_004554205.1. Taxonomy (GTDB): domain Bacteria; phylum Bacillota; class Clostridia; order Lachnospirales; family Lachnospiraceae; genus Brotaphodocola. Next base: position 4,392 of record SFNH01000003.1, on the reverse strand, counting down.
AGCTATGAGGACGAAAACGGAGAGGTCTCCGAGGAGGAGAAGGAGCTTACTCTGATCGTTTCGGAGGCGGCCCCGGCAGACGATATGAGTGTCGGAAGCTTCGAGGACATCCCGATGGAGGAGCCGGGATTCTTTGTGAAAAATAAAACGAAGCTGATCGCCGCGGCGCTTGCGGCGGCAGCGCTCGGCGCGGTCATTATCGCCGCGGTGATAAGACGGAGGAAACGCAAGAAGGAGCAGGAAGCTCTGGAGGACGATGCGGAGCGCTAAGTGAGGACTGGAAGCGATGAGATTTATGGATCTTCTGGGCATGAGCCTGAATAATCTGAGAAGAAGGAAGCTCAGGACCGTCCTTACGGTCCTCGGCGTCATTATCGGCACGGCATCCATCGTGGTCATGCTCTCACTCGGCATCGGCTTAAATGAGTTAAACAGAGAGCTGATCTCGTCCTACGGCAGCCTGACGGCGATCCAGGTGCGCAGCGACAATTACCGCGGCGGTGAGAAATCCGAGCCTCTCTATCTGACGGATGAGGTTGTGGATGAGATGAAGCGCATGGAGCATGTGACCAGCGTGTACCCGCTTCTGGAGGTCAATGTGGTCATGAAGCAGGGCAGGTACATGGCGGGGATGACCCTGACCGGCGCGCCGGACGAATACCTTGAGAAGATCCCGCTTGGGCAGGGGACGATCCCGGGTGAGGATGATAAGGAGCTTAAGCTCATCTTCGGAAACTCGGTGATTCAGTGGTTCACCGATGAGAAGAGCAAAGGGGGAAGCTACTGGGAGAGCGGAAAGCTCCCGGATGTGGATCTGATGGGGAAGCCGATGTTTGTGATCTTTGACACGGAGGCCTATTACCAGTCGCAGGGCTCCGGCGAAAATAAGCCAAAGGCCCCGAAAAAGTACCTGCTCTACACGGCAGGCGTCGTTGAGGGTGAGGTCAACAGCTACAATGAGTACGCGTACTCGGTCTACACCCGCCTGGAGCCGCTCAAGACGAGACTCCGGAAAATCTTTAAAAAGAATCCGATACCGGGGCAGCCCACAAACAAGAAGGGAAAGCCCTATAAGTATTTTGTATATAGCTCCTGCGTTGTCAATGTGGATGGCATGGAGAATGTGTCCGCAGTGCAGCAGAAGCTTACGGATAAGGGATTCCAGGCATATTCCAACGTTGACTGGATGGAGCAGTCGGAGAAGCAGTCGAAGATGATTCAGGCGGTTCTCGGCGGCATCGGCGCGGTGTCGCTGTTCGTCGCCGCAATCGGGATCGCCAACACCATGATGATGTCCATCTATGAGCGGACGAAGGAGATCGGCGTGATGAAGGTTCTCGGCTGCGATATGAGGGCGATCCGCAATATGTTCCTTTTAGAATCCGGATTTATCGGGTTTATGGGCGGCGTCTCGGGCGTTGTGTTCAGCTACGGCGTTTCTTTTGCGATGAACCGCTTTTTATCCATCGGTCAGATGATGACAGGCATGGAGGGCGATATATCGCGGATCCCGCTCTGGCTGGTATTTACGGCTGTGGGCTTCGCGATACTGGTCGGCATGGCGGCGGGCTTTTTCCCGGCGCTCAGGGCGATGAAATTAAGTCCGCTTGCAGCTATACGAAACGAGTAGGAAAAGGAGGAGAGTCATGTTACAGAATCTGTTTCACAGAGACCGTTTCAAAGAAGAAGGGACCGAGCGGTTTGACTCCGACGGCAATCCGGTCGGAAAAAAGATCAGCTTCCGCCCGTTTAAGAGTGCGGGGGCCGCGCTTCTTGTCATGCTTCTCGTGTTTCTGGCGATGAACAGCTACTATGTGCTGGACGAGGAGAATTACGCGGTGGTGACGACCCTGGGCAATCCGCAGGCCCAGTCCCAGGCAGGGCTTCATTTTAAGATCCCGTTTATCCAGCGGGTGTATTTGGTGTCGAAGGGCATCAAGGGAATGCCGATCGGATATGTCCCGGAGACAGGCGAGTCCATTGATGAGGAGTCGGTGATGATCACCAAGGACTTTAATTTCGTCAACACGGATTTTTATCTGGAATATATGGTAAATGACCCGGTAAAGTACCTGTTTGCCTCATCCGAGCCTGAGGCGACCTTAAAAATGCTCGCTCAGTCCTACATCCGCGACACGGTGGGCATCTACAACGTGGATGATGTGATCACGACCGGGAAGGCCATGATCCAGTCGGAGATCAAGGAGAAGCTGACCAACCGCATGATCGAGGAGGATATCGGGCTCTCCGTGGTGAATATCACGATTCAGGACGCATTCCCGCCGACCGAGGAGGTCATGAGCGCGTTTAAGAATGTGGAGAACGCAAAGCAGGGCAAGGAGACCGCGATCAATAACGCCAACAAGGACCGGAACGAGAAGATCCCGCAGGCGGAGGCGGAGTGCGACCAGATCATAAAGGATGCCGAGGCCGAGAAGGAGTCCCGCATCAATGAGGCGCAGGGCCAGGTTTCCCGGTTTGAGCAGATGTACGCGGAATATTCCAAGTACCCGCTGATCACCAAGCAGCGGATGTTTTACGAGACGATGGAGGAATTGCTGCCGAATATGAAGGTGTTTATCGTAGATGAGAGCGGGACACAGAAGATGCTGCCGCTCGACAGCTTTACCTCATCCGTAAAGAAAGAAGAGGAGGCGGGGTCATGAAGAAGCTTTCCGGATTTTTAGCAGGTCTGTTTTTGTTATCCGCGGTCGTGATACTGGGCTCGTGCCTGGTGGTGACCTATCCGAATGAGTACAAGATCGTGCGCCAGTTCGGCGAGATCGTGCAGGTGGTGGAGGAGCCGGGTATCTCCTTTAAGCTCCCGTTTATTCAGACGAGCGCCTCGATCCCGAAAGCGCTGCAGATTTATGACATCCCGAAGTCGGACGTGATCACGAAGGACAAAAAGAGCATGATCGCCGATGCGTTTGTGCTCTGGAAGATCTCCGACCCGGTACTTTTCACCCGCCACTTAAACGGTCAGGTGGCTCAGGCGCAGTCCCGCATCGCGGCGTCGGTATTCTCCTCCATGAAGTCCGTGATCTCCAATATGGATCAGGCAGAGATCATCGAGAACCGGGACGGCAAGCTGGCGCTCGACATCAGCGGAAACATCGGAAGCTCCCTGGACGGCTATGGGATTACTGTCCTTGCGGTGGAGACAAAATCCCTGGATATGCCGGACGACAACAAGCAGTCGGTGTACGACCGCATGATCTCGGAGCGCAACAACATCGCCGCCTCGTACACGGCTCAGGGGAACTCCTCAGCGCAGAAGATCAAGAATGATACGACCAAGGAGGTCTCGGTGATGAAGTCCAGGGCAAAGGCGGACGCCGAGAAGATCAAGGCGGAGGGAGAGACCCAGTATATGCAGATTCTCTCAGGCGCTTACAACGACGAGAGCAAGGCGGATTTTTACAATTTTGTACGTTCCCTGGACGCGGCGAAGACGTCGTTAAAAAGCGGCGAAAACACGCTCATTCTGGACAAAAATTCGCCGATCACGGAGATTTTCTACGGATATTGATCTGTGGTAAAAGCACCGGAAAAGCCACCAAAGCATAAACTTTAATAAAGTATGCTTTAAGGTGGCTTTCTTTGAAGACATTTCCGAAGCCTTTGACACCAGGAGAGGAGAGAATGTATTTAGAGCGCTGCAAAGAGGGCGACCGGGAAGCGCGGAATGTGCTGATAGAGCGTAACTTAAGGCTTGTTGCCCATGTGGCGAAGAAGTATCAGAATACGGAGTATGATATGGAGGACCTGCTCTCGGTGGGAACCATCGGGCTCATCAAGGCGGTGGGAACCTTCCATATGGACCGGGGCTCGCGCCTCGCCACCTACGCGGCGAAATGTATTGAAAATGAGATCCTCATGCTCCTGCGGTCGAGTAGGAAATATGCCCGCGAAATTTCACTTTTTGAGCCCATCGGCGTAGACAAGGATGGGGAGGCGGTCAGCCTGGTGGATGTGATCGAGATGGAGAACCGCGAGGTTCTCGAGGATCTGATCTTAAGTCAGGATATAATGGAGCTTTACGAGGCGTATGATTCCTGCCTTAAGGATCAGGAGAAGGCCGTCATCGGTATGCGCTACGGGCTGTTCGGAAAGACGCCGCGCACCCAGCGGGAGATCGCCGTAAAGCTCGGAATTTCTCGCTCCTATGTGTCACGAATCGAAAAGAAAGCCCTGTCAAAGCTAAAAGAGCATTTGGATAACAGTTCAGCGTAACAGTTCAGCTATGCTGCGTTTCCGGCGGATTTTACGCCGCAGCTCCCGGACAGACAGCCCGTGTGACACGCTGCGTTTCCTACTCGGTCCGCGCGCCGATTAGCCGCCAGTCGCGCAAACTCGCTTCGCTCGGACAGTGCGCTTTGTGGCGGCAGC
>SFNH01000183.1 GCA_004554205.1 Clostridium sp. | reverse complement strand
AACTTTTCTCGCAAATATCGTCAAAAAGTTACCGCCACAACGCTGTTCCAAACCGCTTTTCATCCCGATTTTCAACTTCTCGCACAAACGCCCCACGTCTGCTTTCACGGGCGAAAGTGGGTACACACTCGGCTCTCGGAGAAAGATCGCACACAAGGGCACACACGGCGAAACAGGGGGTGTTTCAGATGGGGTGCTATTACTACTCTCGGACTGTTTCACACGTTTCGGAAACGCTGGCCAGGGGGTAGAACGGCAAACTTTGCCGCTTTTGGGTTTTGGTTGGATGTACTTCCGAAGAACGCAGAGAGCCTTCGGAACAGCGATGTGCTTATGCGCGTCGCTGTTCCGAGGCGTCGCGGCCCCGCTGGGCTGCGTGATCCAGTGAGTGCGCTATGGATTATGTGGTGAGCATTTGTGACCCTTGATTCCGCCACGCTTTTATATACATACATTTCCCGGTTCACTGTGAACCCTCAACACCAGCAGAAGGGAAAAATCTGGCAAAGCTGCTGCCATAAATTTTATCCCCCAACCGCTCTTCATCTCGCTTTTTAACTTCTCGCACAAATGGCCCGCGTTTGCTTTCACGAGTGAAAGCGGGTACACACTCGCCTGTCAGAGAAAGATCGCACACAAGGGCTTACACGGCGAAACAGGGGGTGTTTCGGATGGGGTCGGTATCACTACCCTCGGACCATTCCGCACGTTTCGGAAACCCTGCGTGGCCGGGTATCAGAATGGCGAACTTTGCCGCTTTTTAGTCTTGGTCGGAGGCGCTCCCGAAGAACGCAGAGAGCCTTCGGAACAGCGATGAGCTCATGCGCATCGCTGCCCCACTGGGCTGCGTGATCCAGTGAGTGCGTTATTGATTATGTGGTGAGCATCAACTTATGCCTTGCCCTTGTTTATGAAGTCCATTTGGCCGTCTATCGCAATTACTGTGTCATCCGGGATGGAGATGGTAACCGCTATTTTGGTAGGAAAACACTACAAGTGTTCCATTGGGATTATGAATCTTATTTTAAGTGTATTTTCACTATGAAAACATCTGATATTGTACTATAATGATAAAACAGTTAAAAATAAAAGCAAAGCATATATCAATACTATTGATGTTCCAAAGCTCATAGCATAATCTCCTTTAAACTATATTTTTGATTTCGAAACGCCTCTACTTTTTCATTCCTATTGTGCGTGGCGCGGTATTGAGCCTACGGCGGGCGAATGGACGCAGGAAGTACTCTGCGATGATTTCTACGGTACAACTTGGAATAAAGTCCCGCTGCCTTCTGTCCCCGCCGAGGAGATCACTGCATGGTATAAGCACATAAATAGAAGTGTGTCCTACAACAACGGTCAGTATGAGATGGACAGCATCTACGAGCGGAAATACCTGTCCGGCAGCGACCAATACGCCGTGTTTCTGAACTCCAACCAGGCACAGACCGTCATTGAGGGCAGCGGAAAGAACGGCAAGCTCCTGCTTATTAAAGACTCCTACGGCAACACCTTTTCCCAATTCCCCGTGGAGGACTATGCGGAAGTTCATGTCCTCGACCTCCGCTTCTTCAAGGGCGATGTGGTGGACTACGCCAAGGAAAACGGCATTACCGATACGTTGGTGCTGTACGGTACGCAGAACTTTGCGAAGGATACAAATCTGCGCTTCTGACGGAGACGGCGCGCAGCCTCCGCGGCGCGGGGCAAAAAGCCGACGGTCAAAGGGCCGTGGGCTTTTGCCCATTCTGCCGACTTTGCGCGGGGGAAAGGGGAAGCTTTTTGCGTAAAACGGAGAGAAGAAAAAAATTCGCAAAAAGGGGTTGACAATGGAAGCGCGCGTGCTATAATACGCTACAACAAGTTAAAGCAGTAAAAACCAATGACGGAGAGAAGTAGCCGATGCAGGCAAGCCTTCAGAGAGTCCCGGATGGTGTGATCGGGGCGGCGGACGGTCGGCGAATGGACTTCGGAGGGCGGATCAAAAGGCGAAAGCCGAGTAGAGACCGACGGGTATCCCACCCGTTATCCATCGGGGCGCGTATGATGGTGCGCGTAAGCGAGCGGGCGTTTGATAACGTCAATTTGGGTGGTATCGCAGAAGTTCAACGACTTTTGTCCCATGTAGGTGGGATGAAGGTCTTTTTCTTTTTCCCCGCTCTGTTCCGGCAAGACAGAGCTTCATCTGCCGCTCAAAATCAAATATATTGGAGGAAAACCAAAATGAAAAACAACATCATGAAGAAGCTCTTTACCCTTGCCCTTGCGGGCGTGATGATCCTCTCTCTCGCCGCCTGCGGCGCAAAGGATCCCCAGCCGGACAGCGGGACAGACGGCAGTACGCCCCGCAGCTTCCGTGTTGCGATCATCAAGCAGCTCGACCACGCCTCGCTCGACGAGATCGCGAACGCCGTCACCGCCGAGCTGGATAAGATTGCCGCCGACAACGGCGTGACCATCGAGTATGAGGTCACCTCCGGCCAGGGCGATCAGACCATCCTCAAGCAGCTGAGCGATCAGGCCATCGCCGACGGCGTGAACGCCATCATTCCCATCGCTACCACCGCCGCGCAAGCCATCTCCGACCCCGAGACCGCCAAGCTCACCGGCATCGACTATGTCACCGGCACGAGCGACGCGCTCAACACCGAGTTCATCATGGATATGATGTTCGCCCAGAACCCGAACGTCGCCAAGGTCGGCCTGCTCTACTCCCTCAATGAGCCGAACTCCACCAAGCCCATCGCGGACGCCAAGGCTTACCTCGACGCCAAGGGCATCGAGTACGTCGAGCAGACCGCGAACACCAACGATGAGGTCGTCGCCGCAGCCTCCGCGCTCATCGCCGCCGGTGTGGACGCCGTGTTCACCCCGACCGACAACGTCATCATGGCAGCGGAAATGGCGATCGCTGAGGACTTTGCCATCAACGGCATCCCGCACTACACCGGCGCGGACTCCTTCGTCCGCAACGGCGCCTACGCCACCTGCGGCGTGAACTACACCGACCTCGGCGCCAAGACCGCT
>SFNH01000002.1 GCA_004554205.1 Clostridium sp. | reverse complement strand
TCCCGAAGAGTTGGAGAAGCCGGAGAATCCGGAAGAGCCGGAGACCGGGGAAGAGTATGCGGATATGCCCGAAGAATATTCTGTGAAGGGCAGCCTGAATGAAGCCAAGCCGCTGATCGCCGCGTTTTTGATCCCGATGGCGATCATGCTGATCATTTTTATTCAGAGAAAGATATTTCCGTTTGGCGAGAATACGTTTTTGAGAACGGACATGTACCACCAGTACGCGCCGTTTTTCTCGGAATTGCAGTATAAGCTGACCCACGGCGGCAGTCTTTTGTACAGTTGGGATGTGGGGATGGGAGTCAATTTTTCGGCGCTTTATGCCTATTATCTGGCAAGCCCGTTTAACTGGCTTTTGATCCTGTGTCCGAAAAAATATATTATTGAGTTTATGACCTACTCCATCGTGCTTAAGATCGGCCTCAGCGGTCTGTCAATGACGTACTATCTGAGAAAGCACTGCGGCACGAAGGATTTTGGCGTTGCGTTTTTCGGAATATTTTACGCTCTGTCCGGGTATATGGCGGCCTATAACTGGAATATTATGTGGCTGGACTGCATCATTCTGTTCCCGCTCGTAATGCTTGGGCTGGAACGTCTGGTGAAGGACGGAAAAGGGATGTTTTACTGTGTTACCCTGGCAGTTTCCATCCTGTCCAATTACTATATCTCCATGATGACCTGCACGTTTCTGGCGCTGTACTTTGTCGCGCTGCTGGTGCTGGAGAATAAGATGGACTGGGAGAAATTTATCAGGCGGCTTTGCCGATTCGCCGCATACTCCCTGCTTGCCGCCGGGCTCGCGGCTGTGGTGATCCTCCCTGCGGTCTATGCGCTTCAGATGACGGCCTCCGGGGATGCCACCTTCCCCAAAACCATTACGCAGTATTTCTCGATCATTGATATGCTCGCGCGCCATATCGGAAATGTCGAGACAGAGGTTGGCCTGGGTCATTGGCCGAATATTTACTGTGGTGTGGCGGTGCTGATGTTTTTCCTGCTCTATGTGGGGAACCGGAAGATATCGGTGAAGGAGAGAACGGTATACAGCCTGCTGCTGTTGTTCTTCCTTGCGACTTTTTCCGTGAATATCCTGAATTTTATCTGGCACGGCTTCCATTTCCCGAACAGCCTGCCATGCCGCCACTCCTATATTTATATCTGCCTGATGCTTCTTGTGTGCTACAGGGCTTATATGCATCTTGACGAGATGCCATGGAAGTATGTGGTGGGAGCATTTGCCGGGGCAGTCGTGTTTGTTTTGCTGGCACAGAAGCTGGTGACGGAGGAAGACTTCCATTTTATTGTATTTTATGTGGCGATTTTGTTTCTGGCGCTGTATCTGGCAGTCATTGCCATGTACCGGAGAGGGCCGCGCTGGCATTCGTGGGCGCTTTTATTGGCACTGGTGGTGGTGTGCGTCGAGTCGGCGGTCAATATGGCGGTGACAAGTGTGCCGGTTACAAGCCGGACGGACTATGTAGAGGATAATGATGCCGTGAAAAAGCTGGTGGATTCGGTTCGCCTTGATTCCGACTTTTTCCGGGTGAAAAAAGTGACGAGGAAAACAAAAAATGACGGTGCCTGGATGAACTTCCCGTCGGTATCCCTGTTCTCCTCCACGGCAAATGCAGATCTGACGAAGCTCTTTAAAAGGCTTGGCTGCGAGAGCTCGACCAACGCCTACAGCATAGTGGGAAGCACGCCGCTTGTCGACGCCCTGTGCTCCCTGAAATACGCAGTCTATTCGGAGCCGGCGGAGCCTGGGGATCTGCGGACTTTCCTGGGCCGGGAGGGCAGATCCTACCTGTACCAGAATGACTATGTACTTCCGCTCGGCTTCTGGACAGAAGAGGACTTTGAGCAGCAGTGGGATCTCGAAACGGGGAATCCGGCAGATGTCCAGAACAGTCTGACGGATGCGCTGGAAGTACCTCATGTGCTCGAGATGGTGATGGATACGGCGGCCGAGGGGCAGACCCTGACCTTCCGTCCGCAGGAGGACGGCGAGTATTACGCTTACGTCGCAAATAAGAAAATAGATCAGGTGACGGCAACGACCGGAAAAGGGACAAAAACATTCACGAAGGTGAGCCGTGGTTATCTTCTGGAGCTTGGCTACTGCACGGCGGGCGAGGTTGTGACGCTGACGGCGGATGGTACGAAGGAGAATCTGTGGGCGGATGTGTACCGCTTTTCCGCGGACGGGCTGGCAGGCGTATGCAGCAAGCTCACGAAGAAGACCTGGCAGTTGACGAGCTGGACGGATACCTCCCTCGAGGGGACGATCGCCTGCGATAAGAACGGCTTTTTGATGACTACGATCCCTTATGACAGGGGATGGAAAATCACGGTAGACGGTCAGGATCAGACGCCGGAGAAGGGGCTTGACGCCTTTATCCGGATATGGTTAAAGCCGGGCAGCCATACCATTACCATGCGCTATGAGCCGGATGGGGGGCGGAACGGTCTTTTGATCTCATTGATCAGCATCGCGATTCTGGGGGTGATACTGTGGGGAAAATATTACCGCCGCCGCGGAGAGAACCCTGAATTTGTGTCCGAGGACGAGAAACCGGGCAGGTCATGGAACTTAAAACCGATAAAAATACGGGCTTTAAAACCGTTCAGAGCAGGAAACATAAAACCGATCGGAAAGAAGAGAGGATGAGAACCATGAAGCTATGGGGAGGACGTTTCACGAAGGAAGAAAACAAGCTGGTGCAGGAATTTAATGAGTCGCTGTCCTTTGACCGGAGATTTTACCGTCAGGATATCCGGGGAAGCATCGCCCATGTGACGATGCTTGCGAAGCAGGGGATCGTCTCGGAGGAGGACCGCGCGGCGATCATTGGCGGCTTGAACGGAATTCTCACAGACATTGACTCCGGGAAGCTTGAGTTTACGGAGGAGTATGAGGATATTCATTCCTTTGTGGAGTCGAATCTGATCGCCCGGATCGGTGAGGCGGGCAAACGCCTGCACACCGGACGCAGCCGCAACGATCAGGTGGCGCTTGACATGAAGCTGTACTGCCGGGACGAGCTGGATGAAATTGACGGCCTTTTAAAAGGGCTTTTGGAGGAACTTTTGACGCTCATGGAGGAAAATCTCGGCACCTGTATGCCGGGATTCACCCATCTTCAGAAAGCGCAGCCGGTGACGCTGGCGCACCATCTCGGGGCATACTTTGAGATGTTCTCAAGGGACAGGGGACGCCTCCGCGATATCCGTGAGCGCATGAATTACTGCCCGCTTGGAAGCGGGGCGTTAGCGGGGACAACGTATCCGCTCGACCGCGCGTACACGGCGGAGCTTCTCGGCTTTTACGGGCCGACCTTAAACAGCATGGACTCTGTGTCGGACAGGGATTATGTGATTGAATTTCTGGCGGCGTTGTCAACGATCTCCATGCATTTAAGCCGTTTTTCGGAGGAGATCATCATCTGGAACAGCAATGAATACCGCTTCGTGGAGCTGGATGATGCATACAGCACGGGAAGCAGCATCATGCCGCAGAAGAAGAACCCCGATATTGCGGAGCTGGTGCGCGGCAAGACCGGGCGCGTGTACGGGGCGCTGATGGCGATTCTCACGACCATGAAGGGACTCCCGCTCGCGTACGACAAGGATATGCAGGAGGACAAAGAACTGACGTTCGACGCCATTGACACGGTAAAGGGCTGCCTTTCCCTGTTTACCGGTATGCTCTCGACCATGACATTTAATAAGGAAGTGATGGAGAAGAGCGCGAAGAACGGGTTTACGAACGCGACGGACGCGGCGGATTATCTGGTGAACCACGGCGTGCCTTTCCGCGATGCGCACGGGATCGTTGGGCGTCTGGTGCTGATCTGCATTGAGCGCGGGATTGCGCTGGATGATCTGACACTTGAGGACTTTCAGGCTGTCAGCCCAGTGTTTGAGGACGATATTTATGAGGCGATCAGCATGAAGACCTGTGTTGAAAAGCGCACGACGGTCGGCGCGCCGGGGCCGGAGGCCATGCGGAAGGTGATCGCCATATACAAGGAGCAGCTAAAGTAAAAGAGCTGCCGCAAAGGAATTCCTTTGCAGCAGTTCTTTTGCGATTTACTCAACCAGAAATACTTCCTGGTAGCGGGAACCGTGCTGCGTGGTCTGGGGGTGAGTATCGAAGAAGATGTCGATATGGTTCCCTTTCACAGCGCCGCCCCGGTCCTCGGCGGTGTATACCACGCCGTTTATCATGACCCTTGAGCCGTAGGGAATAACCCTCGGATCTACCGCGATCGTGTGATTGGCGCGCGCGATCGTTCCGGTGCTAGTGCGGCGTCCCCAACCCTCCGAGCAGAGGCGACACGGGCAGTAGCCGGTGGTGCGGAATATGCCGAGCGAGCGGATAGCTCCGGCGGGAGCGGATTCTTCGGCGGGAGTGTCATTTTCCCGGTCGGCTTCTCCCTTGACGTAGGTTTGCGTGTTTCCGAACGGGCGCTCCTCCACCCAGCCCTCGATGGTGTAGGCGCCGTCCGGAAGAGAGCTCCAATCCATGGCGATGGAAAAGCCGTGTCTGCCGTTGCCGATGCCGTTTTCCTTTAAGTCAGCGCGAAAAGAGGCGGCAGTCAGGTTGAAGTCACCGACGACCTTCCCTGTATCCTTGTTGGTTACGGTCACATGAACCGGAACGGCGGTATTGGGAGAGGAGTAATCCCAGCCCCAGCCGACGATGGCATTGTCCTCAAAGTCATCGAAATACCCATCGTAAAAATCGGCGTGTGCGGCCATGGCGCCTCCCAGAAGAAAGACTGCCGTCAGCAGTATCGTCACAAAAACAGATTTCTTTTTTTGCATAAAATCAGTCCTTTCTCACTTTGAAATCATTGCGAAATCAAAATTACATAAATGATTTAAACATTCTAAATATATGTAATATTTTTGTAATATATGTGTTACAAATCATTATTTTACACATTTTCCTGAATTTGTCAAGTGCGGGCAGAAAAAAAGAGCAGGTACGACGTCCGCACCTGCCCTTTCGCTATGCAGTGGTTAATTTTATTCTGTCACGGTGAAGACCTCCTGCGTTTTCGTACCGTGCGCCACGGCCTCATCGTGATTGTCATAGTAGATGTCGATCCAGTTGCCCTTTACGCTGGAGCCCATATCCTCAACGGTGTAAATGATATCGTCGATCATCAGCTTTGTGCCGATCGGATGGACGTTTAAGTCGGCGGAAATGGTGTGATTCGCCTTCGGCACCGTGCCGGAGTAGGTCAGGCCGTGTCCGCCGGAGCACTGTTCGCAGTTGCAGTAGCCGGTGGTGGTGTACATCCCGAGGGAGATACCCTTGTGGTCGGGGGCTTCATCGGCGGGTTCTTCTCTTGTGACGCCCGGCCCCGTGAGCGCGTCGATCTCTTCCTGGGTGGGAAGTCCGCAGACAGTGGATTCCACAACCTTTGGAGTGCCGTCCTCATTTACGCCGGGGCCGCCTGACGACGCCCAGGCAGTCGTGGTGATGGACAGCGCGCCCATGAGCGCTATGCAAATCCTAAAAATAGTCTTTAAATCGTGCTTTTTCATCTGTTCTTTCACCTCATAAATACATATCATATCTCAATCTGCCGCATGACTAAACTGTTTCTATTATATTACAATTCTGTTAAATGTCAAGAGCAGACAAACTTCGCCTTCCGTTTTTGGTGACAGTTCAGCTCTGCGGCGTAAAATCCGCGGGAGACACCGGAAGGCTGAACTATTACGTTTTTGAAAGAATTTTTGAAAAATCTCTTGACAAATACAGAGCGATACAGTATATTATTCACATAGTATTAGCACTCCTTAAAGGCGAGTGCTAATAAACTAAAAGAAACGGAGGCTGCGGGATGGAACTGGATGAGCGGAAAGTTACCATATTAAAAGCGATCATCAAGACCTATCTGGAAACCGGTGAGCCGGTTGGTTCCAGAACGATCTCCAAGTATACAGACTTGAAACTCAGCTCTGCGACAATCCGCAATGAGATGTCTGATCTGGAGGAGATGGGCTACATTCAGCAGCCCCACACCTCGGCAGGACGGATTCCCTCCGATAAGGGCTATCGGTTCTATGTGGATCAGATCATGCAGGAGAAGGAGCAGGAGATCACCGAGGTCAGGGAACTGATGATCAAGCGTGTGGATCGCGTGGAGCTGGTTTTAAAGAAGCTGGCACAGCTCCTTGCGGCAGATACCAACTATGCCGCCATGATCAGCGGCCCCCAGTATCATCGCAACAAGCTGAAATTTATCCAGCTCTCCCGGATGGATGCCCGCAAGCTTCTCGTTGTCATCGTTGTCGAGGGCAATCTGATCAAGAATACCATGGTCGATGTGCCGGAAGATATCGCTCAGGAAGACCTGCTGAATCTAAACATCCTGCTCAACAGCGCCCTCAATGGACTCACCATCGAGGAGATCAATCTGGACATCATCAGCCGTCTCAGGGAGCAGGCAGGCGCCCACAGGCAGGTCATTGACCTGATCCTAAGCGAGGTCGCCGCGGCTGTCCGGGCGGATGACGAGGACTTGCAGATTTACACCAGCGGCGCGACAAACATTTTCAAGTATCCGGAGCTAAGCGACGGAGAGAAGGCGAGTCAGCTCATCAGCACGTTTGAGCAGAAGGATAAGCTCCAGGAGCTGATCTCCGATGTGAACGCCTCGGAGGACAACGCGGGGATTCAGGTCTACATCGGCGATGAGACGCCGCTTCAGACGATGAAGGACTGCAGCGTGGTGACAGCCAATTACGAGCTGGGAGAGGGAATCCGCGGAACCATCGGCATTATCGGGCCGAAGCGGATGGACTACGAGAAGGTGTTCGGTACTTTAAAGCGCCTGATGAAGCAGCTCGATGCTACATTTAAAAGTGAGGAAAGGTGATGAGCCATGAATAAGGAAGAGACAAAGAACCCTCAGACGGAGGCGGAGGAGCCGGTTCGCGAAGACGGAAATAAAGACGCAGCGGACGCAGGCAGGGAAGAGACCGCCGCCGGGAGCGTTGGCACGGAGGAGAACCCCGAGGCTGCACAGGAAGCGGACGGCGGGGAAGAGAAACGCGCGGAATCCGAAAAGCCGAAGAAGGATCCGAGGGACGCCCGGATCGAGGAACTGGAGGATCGCCTGAAACGCCAGATGGCGGAGTTTGACAACTACCGCAAGCGGACGGAGAAGGAGAAGGCCTCCATGTATGAGATCGGAGCCAGGGACATCATTGAGAAGATTCTCCCGGTGCTGGACAATTTCGAGCGCGGGCTCGCGTCCATGCCCGAGGACGTGAAGGGTTCGCCCTTTGCCGAAGGCGTGGAAAAGATTTACAAGCAGTTCGTGAAAACACTGGAGGATGCCGGTGTGGAAGCGATCGACGCCGTGGGTCAGCAGTTCGACCCGGATCTCCACAATGCGGTGATGCATGTGGAGGATGAGAAATTCGGTGAGAACGAGATTTCCCAGGAACTGCAGAAGGGCTACAAGTACCGCGGCACTGTGGTGAGACACAGCATGGTGCAGGTGGCAAATTGACATTGAGCACTTAACGAGACCGAACCGCAGGCGAGAGGCGAGTTTAGTTGAGTGGAACAAACCAGGAAGTAAATGATATCACAAGAATATAATCAGGAGGAAAAAACGATGAGCAAGATTATTGGCATTGACTTAGGAACTACGAATAGCTGTGTAGCAGTGATGGAGGGCGGCAAACCGGTCGTGATCCCGAACCAGGAGGGTTCACGGACTACCCCGTCCGTCGTCGCATTTACAAAGACCGGCGAGCGCCTGGTGGGCGAGCCTGCGAAGCGTCAGGCGGTAACCAACGCGGATCGCACCATCTCTTCCATCAAGAGACATATGGGCACGGACTATAAGGTGACGATCGACGGCAAGAGCTACACCCCGCAGGAGATCTCCGCGATGATCCTGCAGAAGCTGAAAGCGGATGCGGAGGCTTATCTGGGCGAGAAGGTGACCGAGGCGGTCATCACCGTTCCGGCATACTTTAACGACGCGCAGCGTCAGGCGACCAAGGACGCGGGCAAGATCGCGGGTCTTGACGTAAAGCGTATCATCAATGAGCCGACGGCGGCGGCGCTCGCTTACGGCCTTGACAACGAAAAAGAGCAGAAGATCATGGTATATGACTTAGGCGGCGGTACTTTCGATGTCTCCCTGATCGAGATCGGCGACGGCGTGATCGAGGTTCTCTCCACCAACGGCGATACCCGTCTGGGCGGCGATGATTTTGATAACCGCGTGACCCAGTGGCTGGTTGATGAGTTTAAAAAAGCAGAGGGCGTTGATCTCTCCGCCGATAAGATGGCGATGCAGAGGCTTAAGGAGGCGGCTGAGAAGGCGAAGAAGGAGCTCTCCACCGCAACCACCACGAACATCAACCTGCCGTTCATCACAGCGACCGCGGAGGGCCCGAAGCACCTTGATATGAACCTGACCAGGGCGAAGTTCGACGAGCTCACTCACGACCTGATCGAGAAAACCGCGGTTCCGGTGCAGAATGCGCTTAAGGACGGCGGTGTGACGACCTCCGAGCTTGGCAAGGTTCTGCTGGTAGGCGGTTCCACCCGTATGCTGGCAGCCCAGGATAAAGTAAAAGCCCTGACCGGCAAGGAGCCGAATAAATCCTTAAACCCGGATGAGTGCGTTGCGATCGGCGCGGCGATCCAGGGCGGAAAGCTGGCAGGCGACGCGGGCGCAGGCGATATCCTTCTGCTTGACGTCACCCCGCTGTCTCTGTCCATCGAGACGATGGGCGGCGTTGCTACCAGGCTGATCGAGCGCAACACCACGATCCCGACGAAGAAGAGCCAGATCTTCTCCACAGCGGCCGACAACCAGACTGCCGTTGATATCCATGTGGTGCAGGGTGAACGTGAGTTCGCCCGCGACAACAAGACGCTCGGACAGTTCCGTCTTGACGGGATTCCGCCGGCAAGAAGAGGCGTTCCGCAGATCGAGGTTACCTTTGATATCGATGCGAACGGCATCGTGAACGTATCCGCAAAGGATCTCGGAACGGGCAAGGAGCAGCACATCACCATCACCTCCGGCTCCAATATGTCCGAGGCGGACATCGAGAAGGCGGTGAAGGAAGCGGCCGAGTTTGAGGCGCAGGATAAGAAGAAGAAAGAGGGCATTGACGCGAGAAATGACGCCGATGCGATGGTATTCCAGACCGAGAAGGCGCTTGAGGAGGTCGGCGACAAGATTGACGCGAATGACAAGGCTGCCGTTGAGGCGGAGTTAAACGCCCTGAAGGAAGCGATCAACCGTGCTCCGATCGACCAGATGACCGATGCGCAGATTGAGGACATCAAGGCCGGGAAGGAGAAGCTGATGAACAGCGCGCAGGCATTGTTCGCAAAGCTTTACGAGGCGTCTCAGGCAGCGGGAGCGGCCTCCGGCGCGGGCCCGGACATGGGCGCGCAGGCCGGCGGTGAAAGCGCCGGGACAGGCGGAGCCGACGGGGACGTCATTGACGGCGACTTCAAGGAAGTATAAAGAATACTTGAGAGAGCAGGAAGCATCATGGCAGAAAGCAAGAGAGATTATTATGAGGTCTTAGGCGTCCCGAAAAACGCGGACGACGCTGCCCTGAAAAAGGCATACCGTGTTCTCGCCAAGAAGTATCACCCGGACAGCAATCCGGGTGATGCTGAGGCGGAGCGCAAATTCAAGGAGGCGTCCGAGGCGTACAGCGTACTCAGCGACCCGGAGAAGCGCAGGCAGTACGACCAGTTCGGTCATGCCGCGTTCGAGGGCGGAGCAGGCGGCGGCGCCGGCGGATTCGGCGGCTTTGACTTTAACAGCGCAGATATGGGAGATATCTTCGGAGACATCTTCGGGGATATCTTCGGCGGCGGAAGCAGAAGCCGGAGCAGCCAGTACAACGGCCCGATGCGCGGAGCCAACGTGAGGACGGCAATCCGTATTACCTTTGAGGAGGCAGTATTTGGCTGCGAGAAGGAGATCGAGATCAACTTTAAGGAAACGTGCGCAAAGTGCCACGGAACCGGCGCAAAGCCCGGCACATCCGCGGAGACCTGTAAGAAGTGCGGCGGAAAGGGCAAGATCATTTACACCCAGCAGTCCTTCTTCGGCCAGGTGCAGAATGTGCAGACCTGTCCGGACTGCGGAGGCAAAGGCACGGTCATCCGGGAGAAGTGTCCCGACTGCTACGGCACGGGCTATGTGACAAAGAAAAAGAAATTCAAGGTCACGATTCCCGCTGGCATCGACAACGGACAGAGCGTTCGCTGTGCGGGCGGCGGCGAGCCGGGCGTAAATGGCGGCGAGCGCGGAGACCTGCTGGTAGAGGCAGTAGTATCCCAGCACCCGCTGTTTAAGCGCCAGGATACGAACATTTACTCCACCGTTCCGATCTCTTTTGCCACGGCGGCGCTCGGCGGCCCGATCCGCATAAAGACCGTGGACGGCGAGGTGGAGTACGAGGTGAAGGCCGGAACACAGACCGACACCAGAGTACGCTTAAAGGGCAAGGGCGTACCGTCCCTGCGAAACCGCAACATCCGCGGCGACCACTATGTGACCCTGGTTGTCCAGGTGCCCGAGCACATGACCGAGGCGCAGAAGGAGGCGCTTAGGAATTTTGACGCGGTGATGAAGGGCGAGGAGCCGGAGGGCGAGAAGCATAAGAGAAAAGGAATATTCAAATAGACACAGAAAAACCGCTGCGTGAATACTGCCACGCAGCGGTTTTTTGAAAAGCGCCTGTCCCTCGCCGGAAGAGAGAGCGGGTGTGATAGAGTGTAATGCATCAAGGAAATTCGTAAATGTCTTGATATGTTGCTGCCCTGCCCTCCGTCTCGGGACGCGACTCCTTTCAGTGTTTTCATCCGTTCAATAAGTTAATGCGGCTTATGCGTGTTTTATCGCAAAAAAAATAAAAAGTTATTTTGTAAAAGTATCCATGCCGCAATTTGCAAAATGGAATTGTCTCACCCCCGCAATTATGCTATACTATTATAGATGGCAGAATGACACATTTTGCCGGGAAGAAACAGAAAATGGATAGAAAGAAGGGAAAGGTTGATGGGATTGTCTACATTTAAAGGCGGCGTCCACCCGTATGAGGGGAAAGAGCTGTCCGAGAACAAGCCCGTACAGAGCCTGATGCCGAAGGGAGAACTCGTGTATCCCCTGTCCCAGCACATCGGCGCTCCCGCCTCCGCGCTGGTGGCGAAGGGGGATAAGGTTCTGGCGGGGCAGAAGATCGGCGAAGCGGGCGGCTTTATCTCAGCGAATGTCATCTGCTCCGTGTCCGGCACGGTAAAGGCGATTGAGCCGAGACGTGTCGCGAGCGGCGCGATGGTCGAGTCCGTCGTCGTGGAGAATGACGGCGCGTACACGGAGGCGGAGGGCCTGGGCGCTGACCGTGATCCGGCGGCGCTCACAAAGCAGGAGATCCGCAGTATTATAAAAGAGGCGGGTATTGTGGGTCTCGGCGGCGCGGGCTTTCCGACCCATGTAAAGCTGACGCCAAAAGATGATAATGCCATTGAATATATACTCGTCAACGGCGCGGAGTGCGAGCCGTATCTGACAAGCGACTACCGGATCATGTTAGAGGAGCCGGAAAAGGTGATCGACGGGCTGAAGGTGATCCTGCAGCTCTTTGAGAACGCAAAGGGTGTGATCGCGATCGAGGACAATAAGCCCGAGGCGATCAGGAAGATGACAGAGCTTGTAAAGGGCGAGCCGCGGATTGAGGTGTGCCCGCTTAAGACAAAGTACCCGCAGGGCGGCGAGCGCTCGCTGATCTATGCGGTGACCGGGCGCAGGGTGAATTCCTCCATGCTTCCGGCGGACGTTGGCTGTATTGTTGACAATGTAGACACAGTCCGCGCGGTCTACATGGCGGTGTGTAAATCTACCCCGCTCATGCAGAGGATCGTGACCGTGAC
Source organism: Clostridium sp. (assembly GCA_004554205.1). Taxonomy (GTDB): domain Bacteria; phylum Bacillota; class Clostridia; order Lachnospirales; family Lachnospiraceae; genus Brotaphodocola. The sequence goes on along the minus strand of SFNH01000002.1, from coordinate 53,224 downwards.
CGGTGATGCCATCGCAAGCCCGCAGAATTTCAGCGTCAGGCTCGGCACGAATATGCAGGAGCTCATCGAGGCTGCGGGCGGCTTTAAGACCGCGCCGGAGAAGCTCATCGCGGGCGGCCCGATGATGGGGATGGCGCTGTTTACCACCGATATCCCGGTGACAAAGACCAATTCCGCGCTGCTTGCCATGACGAGAGATCAGGTGGCGGCAAATGAGCCGACCCCTTGTATCCGCTGCGGAAAGTGCGTCGGCGTGTGCCCGAGCAGGCTTGTTCCGCCTAAGATGATGAGAGCGGCCTTAAAGGGCGACTGCGATACCTTTGAGAAGTTAAACGGCATGGAGTGCGTGGAGTGCGGAAGCTGCGCCTATATCTGCCCGGCGAAGCGCCCGCTCACCCAGGCGTTTAAGGAAATGAGAAAGACTGTGGCGGCAAACCGCAGAAAAAAAGCACAGGGGGGAAGTAAGGCATGAATAAATTATTAAACGTATCGTCCTCCCCGCATGTGCGGAGCGGGGAGACCACCCAGAGCATTATGACGGACGTGGCGATCGCCATGCTTCCGGCGGCGGCGTTCGGCGTATTTCAGTTCGGGGCGCACGCGCTGCTTGTGCTGGCGATCACCGTATTTGCCTGCGTGGTGAGTGAATATCTGTTTGAAAAGTTGCTTGATAAACCCGTTACCATCTCCGATTTCAGCGCGGTGGTCACAGGAATGATCCTGGCGCTCAATATGCCGGCGGATATCCCGGTGTGGATTCCCGCGCTCGGCGGCGTATTTGCAATCATCGTGGTGAAGCAGCTTTACGGCGGCCTTGGACAGAACTTTATGAACCCGGCGTTAGCTGCGAGGTGCTTCCTGCTGATCTCCTTCACCAGCCAGATGTCAAGCTTTTCGCTGGACGGCGTGAGCGGCGCAACTCCGCTTGCGATGGTGAAGGCGGGAAAGAACGTGGATCTGGCTGCCATGTTCATCGGCAAGATTCCGGGAACCATCGGTGAGGTGTCGGTCGTTGCCCTGCTCATCGGCGCCGCGTACCTTGTGGCGAGAAAGGTGATCTCCCTCCGGATTCCGCTTACATATATCCTTACGGTAGCGGTATTCGTGTTTATCTTCGGGAAGCAGAATCCGGGCTATGTGCTGGCGCATATCTGCGGCGGCGGGCTGATCTTCGGCGCATTTTTCATGGCGACTGACTATGTGACGAGTCCGATCACCCCGACGGGTCAGATCGTGTTTGGCGTTTTGCTCGGCGTGCTGACCGGACTGTTCCGCATTTTCGGCGGCTCCGCGGAGGGCGTCTCCTACGCGATCATTTTAAGCAACCTTCTGGTTCCGCTGATTGAGCGGGCAACCCTTCCGCGGGCATTTGGAAAGGAGGGCAAGGCAAAATGAGTAAAGGTGGATTTATGAAGGACGCCCTGATTCTCTTTGCGATCACGATCGTCTCCGGCGCAGCTCTCGGCGCTGTGTATGAGGTGACAAAGGAGCCGATCGCGGCGGCAGAGATCGCGGCGAAGGCGGACGCTTACCGTGCGGTGCTGCCGGAGGCGGCAGAGTTTAAGAACGATCTGGCGGATAAGCTCACCGCGGCAAATGAGGCGATCGCGGGTCTTGGCTACGGCAATGTGACCGTAGATGAGGCGGTTTCCGGCCTTGACGCGTCCGGCGCGGCAGCGGGCTATGTGGTGACCGCGACGTCAAAGGACGGCTTTGGCGGTGCGATCACAGTCTCCGTAGGGTTCAGGGAGGACGGTACGGTGAATGGCATCGAATTCCTCTCGATCTCCGAGACGGCGGGGCTTGGCATGAATGCGGAGGAACCGGAGTGGAAGGCGCAATACGCAGGCAAGAATGTGGATTCGTTTACCGTGACGAAGGGCGGCGCGTCCGCGGACAATGAGATTGATGCGTTAAGCGGCGCGACCATCACGTCAAACGCAGTTACCGGGGCGGTCAACGGGGCAGTTTATTTTGTAAAGAACTGCCTGGCGCAGTAGGAGGTGGAAGTCATGAATAAATGTGCAGAACGTTTATACAACGGCATTATCAAAGAGAATCCGACTTTCGTCCTGATGCTCGGTATGTGCCCGACCCTTGCGGTCACCACCACGGCAGTCAACGGCGTCGGCATGGGCCTTTCGACCACGGCGGTTTTGATCTGCTCGAACCTGATCATTTCGGCGCTGCGAAAGATCATCCCGGACCGTGTCCGGATTCCGGCATACATTGTGATCGTGGCGTCTCTGGTTACGATGGTACAGCTCATTTTGCAGGCATTTATTCCGAGCCTCTATGAATCGCTTGGAATCTTTATTCCGTTGATTGTGGTAAACTGTATCATCCTTGGCCGCGCGGAGGCGTACGCGGCAAAGAATGATGTGCTCTCATCCACGTTCGATGGGATCGGCATGGGACTCGGCTTCACCGTAGGCCTGACCTGCATCGCCATCTTCCGTGAGATCCTGGGCTCCGGCTCCATCTTCGGAATTGAGCTTGTTCCCGAGGCGTACCGGATCGCGATCTTTGGTCTGGCACCCGGCGCGTTCTTCGTGCTCGCCGGCCTTACCGCGCTCCAGAATAAGTTTAAGGCTCCGTCCGCGACAAACGGGTCAAAGACGTCCTCGAAGCTTGCGTGCGGCGGCGATTGCTTAAACTGCACCGGTTCCGCCTGCATGTCCAACCATGTGACACTCGAAACTCTGCGGCTTCAGGCCGAGGAGGAGGCGCTTGCCGCGCAGAAAGCGGAGCTTCAAAAGCGCGAGGCCGCGATGCAGGCAAAGATGGAAAAGAAAGATGAACAGGAGGAGCCGAGTAGATGAAAGAACTGATTTTGGTAATTATTGGCGCGGCTCTGGTAAACAACATTATCCTGAGCCAGTTCCAGGGCCTGTGTCCCTTCCTCGGCGTATCGAGGAAGGTGGAGACCTCCCTGGGTATGGGCGGCGCGGTGATCTTCGTTATCGTGCTGGCCTCGATCGTGACAAACCTGGTATACAGCTTTGTGCTGGTTCCCCTCAATATGACCTACCTGCAGACCATCGCCTTTATCCTGGTGATCGCCGCGCTGGTACAGCTTGTTGAGATGTTCCTTAAGAAGAATGTGCCCTCCCTGTATCAGGCGCTGGGCGTGTTCCTGCCCCTGATCACGACCAACTGCGCGGTGCTCGGCTCCGCCCTGACAAATGTCCAGAAGGAATACAACTTCATTTTCAGCGTGGCAAACGGCTTCGGCACGGCAGTGGGCTTCACCATCGCGATCGTGCTGCTTGCAAGCATCCGGGAGAGCATTGAGGACAACGATATCCCGCACAATTTCAAGGGATCGCCGATCGTCCTGATCACCTCCGGGCTGATGGCGATCGCGTTCATGGGCTTTTCGGGTCTGATCTAGGAGGAGGTAGCGGAAGATGGATATGATGGGTTTGCTTATGGCAGCGGGTATCATCGGTGCGATCGGTATCATCATCGGTGTGCTCCTCGGATTTGCCAGCGAGAAGTTTAAGGTAGAGGTAGATGAGAAAGAGATTCTGGTGCGCGCTGAGCTTCCCGGAAATAACTGCGGCGGCTGCGGCTTTGCGGGCTGTGACGGTCTGGCGAGCGCCATTGCGGCAGGCAGCGCTCCGGTAAACGCCTGCCCCGTGGGCGGTCAGGCGGTGGCGGACCGGATCGCGGCGATCATGGGAGTGGAGAGCGGCGAGACGGAGAAGAAGGTCGCCTTTGTAAAATGTAAAGGCACCTGCGATAAGACGCGCGTGCAGTATCATTACTTTGGAATTGACGACTGCGCCAAGGCCGCGGTCGTGCCGGGCGCGGGCGAGAAGGCGTGCGCCTACGGCTGCATGGGCTACGGCTCCTGTGTGAAGGCATGCGCGTTTGACGCGATTCATGTGGTGGACGGCGTGGCGCTGGTTGACAGGGAGAAATGCGTGGCCTGCGGAAAGTGCGTGGCGGCCTGCCCGAATCATTTGATCGAGCTTGTGCCGTACCGTGCAGAGCATCTGGTACAGTGCTCCTCCCACGATAAGGGCAAGGACGTGAAGGCAAAGTGCGACAGCGGGTGTATCGGCTGTACGCTGTGCACGAAGCAGTGTGAGTTTGACGCGATCCACATGGATAACAATGTGGCTGTGATCGACTACAGCAAGTGCACGAACTGCGGAAAGTGCGCCGAGAAGTGTCCGGCGAAGGTGATTTTGTAGATAAAACGGTGACAGTTCAGCCGCACGGCTGAACTGTTGTTATAAACGGAGAGGGAGAAGAATGCTTCCGGTGTGGATTCATCAGATTGATATTGGAATTTTGATGTTTATACAGGAGTATCTGCGGGTCGATGCGCTAAACGGGTTTTTTCGCGCAGTTAGTTTTCTGGGGAACAGCGGCTGGTTCTGGGTCGTGACATCGCTCGTCCTGCTTGCTTTCCCGAAGACAAGAAAAGCAGGCATCGCGGCGTTTGGCGCAATGGCGCTTGGCGCACTGTTTACGAACCTGCTGATAAAGCCCTGGGTCGCCCGGGTGCGGCCCTACGATGCGCACCCGGAGATTCTTCTCCTGATTCCCCCGCAGGTGGATTTCTCGTTCCCATCGGGGCACACCTGCGCCGCCTTTGCCGCGGCGCTGATGTACCGGCGGATGCTGCCGAAGCCCTGGGGGATGATAAGCGTCGCGCTTGCGGCGCTGATCGCGTTTTCCAGGCTGTATGTGGGCGTCCATTACCCGACCGACGTGCTGGGAGGCTTTTTGATCGCCTGGGCGTCAGCGCGTCTCATATGGCATATGGGGAAAGCGTATTTTACCTCTCCATGTCCGCGAGAGCCTTCTTAAACTGCGAGCGGAAGAGGAATATGGTGAAGGTGACCGCAAAAAAGTCGGCGACTGGCTCCGCTAAGTACACCGCCGTCACCCGGTCTGCGCGGAAGATCTGCGGCAGCAGGTAGATGAGCGGCAGGAGCAGAATAAATTTCCGCATGACAGCGACCATGATGGAGGCTTTGGCATTGCCGATGGAGGTAAAGGTCATCTGGCACGCGATCTGGATCCCAAACAGGAATGTGCTTGCCATGTAGATGCGGAGGGCGTCTTTTGTGAAGGAAAGCAGCGCCGGATCCGAGGTGAAGATAGCGGCAAATACCTGCGGGAATGTCATGACAAGGAGCCATAAAAGGACGGAGTAGATCAGGTTGCTCTTTAAGAGAAGATAAAAGGTGTCCTTTACGCGGCTCCTGTTTTTTGCGCCGAAGTTAAAGCTGATAATGGGCTGCGCGCCCTGTCCGAGCCCCTGGAGCGGAAGCATTGCAAACTGCATGACGCTGGTGAGGATGGTCATGGCGCCCACTGCGATGTCGCCGCCGTATTTAAGCAGCGAGGAGTTAAAGCAAACGGAGATGATGCTCTCGCTTGCCTGCATGATGAACATGGAAACGCCGAGCGCCAGGCAGGGCAGGATGATTTCTTTCTTAAGCGCCAGATTGCACCTGCGGATCTTGAGGAAGCTCTTTTTCCCGAGGAGGAAGGAGAGCACCCAGACGCAGGAGACAGCCTGGGAGAGTATGGTCGCCAGAGCGGCGCCCTGCACGCCCATGTTTAGCCCGTAGATCAGGATGGGGTCCAGAATGATATTGCAGACCGCGCCGATCAGCACGGAGAGCATACCGGTCTTCGCAAACCCCTGTGCGGTGATAAAGGCATTCATGCCTAAGGTCATCTGCACAAAGATGGTTCCGATGGCGTAGATATTCATATAGCGGACTGCGTACTCGATGGTGTTTTCGCTTGCGCCGAATGCCAGCAGGAGGCTCCGGCTGCAGGTGAGCAGTACCGCGGTCAAAACCAGTGAAATGATGATCTGGAGTGAAAAACAGTTGCCGAGCGTTTTCTCCGCGTTCTCCGGCTCCCCTTTCCCCATGTAGATGGATGCCCGCGGTGCGCCGCCGCTCCCGACCAGTGCGGCAAATGCCGACACGATCATGATGAGCGGCATACACACGCCGACTCCGGTCAGCGCCAGCGCGCCCACCTCCGGGATATGGCCGATGTAGATGCGGTCCACAATGTTGTAGAGCATGTTGATGATCTGCGCGGCAAGCGTCGGGATCGCCAGTTTAAACAAAAGCTTCCCGATCGGCTCTCTTCCGAGAAATTCTTTGTCCTGTGTCATTAAGTTCCCCTCTTTTTCTATATTTCTGTCACTGTTTTTAAGCAAACGGTGAGATAAAGAAGTATTATACACTGATTCCCCGGAAAGTCAAGGGCGGGGGCGCTAGCGCAGACCTCGCTTCGGAAGCCTCGCTATCGTCACCGGGCCTGTCTTCCGGGCGTAAGCGGCTGGGGTCGTCGTGGCGGTTGTAGGCAAAAATCCCATTGCCGAAGGCAATTTTCATGGATTTTTGCCTGTAACTGTGAAGGCACTGAACAGTTACAGCAAAAGTTTTACACCCGTCGACCGAACAAAAGCGAAAATCCCGCCCGCGGCCGAGGGGACTGTTACCCAAAGAAGGTTTGCATTCGGATAAGATAAGGTGTATAATTGTAACAGTTTAGCCGTACGGATGAACTTTTTGGGGAAAGTACAACTTGTGCAATATTTGCACAAGTTGCAGATAACGGAAGATATAGTAATGGAAGAAAATAGAAATAGTCAGGGAAACGATGAGGAGGCAAGTGATTGGAAATTAAAAAGAGTAAATCTGAGATATATTTATCTTCAACAAAAGAAGAACAGAAATTTTATGATGATGTTCGATACATTTTACAAACAGCAAGGAATTCAGCATATAAAAGTGTTAATTCCATTATGTCTAAAGCTTATTGGGAGATAGGAGAAAGAATTGTACAACAGGAGCAGAAAGGAACCGGCAGAGCCAAATACGGAGATTATATCATCCGTAACTTGTCAAAAGAACTTTCTGGAGAGTTTGGTACGGGATTTTCTATTGCAAATTTAAAAAATTGCCGTCAATTTTATCGTACTTTTCCAAAAGATTCAATTGGCTACACGGCGTGTAGCCAATTGTCGTGGTCTCATTTAAGAAGTATCATGCGTCTTGATTCAGAAGAAGAACGCAATTACTATATCCAGGAGGCGATTAAAGAAAGTTGGTCGGTAAAGTTACTTGAACGAAATATAAAAAGTGGATTTTACAGAAGAATGCTTTCCACACAATTGGAAAACTCTTCCGTGGAAAACTATGAATTCGTAAAAGATCCATATATACTTGAATTCATGGGATTGCCAGAGAATTATGAATATAAAGAGAATGAACTTGAACGAGCGATTCTCAGTCATATACAGAAATTCTTATTAGAGTTAGGAAAAGGCTTTTCGTTTGTAGCAAGGCAGATGAGAATCAGTACTGAGACCAGTGATTTCTTTTTAGACTTAGTATTTTACAATTATATTTTGAAATGCTTTGTGATTATTGATTTAAAAACAGATAAATTGACGCATCAGGATATTGGACAGATGGATATGTATGTCCGAATGTTTGATGATTTGAAACGGGCGCAGGATGATAACCCAACAATCGGAATTATTCTTTGTACTGATAAGGATGAAACGATTGTAAAATATTCTGTATTGAATGACAGTAAACACATTTTTGCTTCAAAATATATGACAGTATTGCCCACAGAGGAAGAATTAGCATATGAACTTGAGAAAAATCAAAGTATGCTTATAAATAATATAAGCCAGACAAATGAGTAAGAAATCCTGGCTTATATTTGAACCTTTTTTGAGTCACTTGGGAGGTGATAACACGCTATGAAGTTTAAAATACATTCCGATTACGCGCCCACCGGCGACCAGCCGCAGGCGATCGAGGCGCTTGTAAAGGGCTTTCGGGAGGGCAATCAATTTCAGACATTGCTTGGGGTGACGGGCTCGGGCAAGACGTTTACCATGGCAAACGTCATTGAACAATTAAATAAGCCGACACTTATAATCGCGCACAACAAGACTCTCGCGGCGCAGCTCTACGGGGAATTCAAGGAGTTCTTCCCGGAGAACGCGGTGGAATATTTTGTGTCCTACTACGATTACTACCAGCCGGAGGCATACGTCCCCTCGACCGACACCTACATTGAGAAGGATTCGGCGATCAACGACGAGATCGACAAGCTGCGCCATTCGGCGACCGCCGCGCTGTCAGAGCGAAAGGACGTCATAATCGTGGCGTCTGTGTCCTGTATCTACGGGCTCGGCTCGCCGATCGACTACCAGAAGATGGTGGTGTCGTTGAGGCCGGGCATGGTGCGGGACCGGGATGAGATCATTCATAAGCTGATCGACATCCAGTATACCCGCAATGACATGGATTTCCACCGCGGGACCTTCCGCGTGCGGGGAGATGTGCTGGAGGTGTTTCCGGCGTACTCCGGGGGCGAGGCGTACAGGATTGAATTTTTCGGAGATGAGATCGACCGGATCACGGAGATTGACGCGCTTAAGGGCGAGGCGAAGCTGCAGCTTTCGCACCTTGCCGTATTCCCGGCATCGCACTATGTGGTGCCGAAGGAAAAAATGCAGCTCGCAACGGAAAATATCCTCGAGGAGTTAAAGGAGCGCGTAGCGTTTTTCAAGAGTGAGGATAAGCTCCTCGAGGCGCAGCGGATCTCCGAGCGAACCAATTTTGATGTGGAGATGATGCGGGAGACGGGCTTTTGCTCCGGTATTGAGAACTATTCGAGGCACCTTAATTTCGGGAAGCCGGGCGACCCGCCGTGGACGTTGATGGACTATTTCCCGGATGATTTTCTGATCATTGTGGACGAGTCGCACATCACACTGCCGCAGGTGCGCGGGATGTACGCGGGCGACCGCTCCCGCAAGCAGACTCTGGTGGACTACGGTTTCCGCCTGCCGTCCGCCCTGGACAACCGCCCGTTAAACTTTGCGGAATTTGAGAGCAAGATCGATCAGATGATGTTTGTCTCGGCAACGCCGGGCCCCTATGAGGCGGAGCACGAGCTCATGCGCACCGAGCAGATCATCCGCCCGACAGGGCTTTTGGATCCGGAGATTTCCGTGCGCCCTGTGGAGGGGCAGATCGACGATCTGGTGGGAGAGGTCAATAAGGAGGTGGCAGGTCATCACAAGGTTCTCATTACCACGCTGACAAAGCGCATGGCGGAGGATCTGACCGACTATATGCGCGATGTGGGCATCCGCGTCAAGTACCTGCACTCCGATATTGATACCCTTGAGCGCGCTGAGATCATCCGCGATATGCGCATGGATGTGTTTGACGTGCTGGTGGGGATCAACCTGCTGCGCGAGGGCCTGGATATCCCGGAGATCACGCTTGTCGCGATCCTGGACGCCGACAAGGAGGGCTTCCTGCGCTCGGAGACCTCGCTGATCCAGACAGTCGGGCGGGCCGCGCGCAATGCCGAGGGCCACGTCATTATGTACGCCGATACGATCACTGATTCCATGCGGATCGCGATCGACGAGACGAACCGGAGGCGTCAGATTCAGCAAAAGTACAATGAAGAGCACGGCATCACGCCAACGACCATCAAGAAGGCGGTTCGCGATCTGATCGCCATTTCCAAGGCGGCGGAGCGTGGGGCAGCGGAGGATGAAAGGGAGCTTGAGTCCATGGACGAAAAGGCGCTCGCAAAGCTTGTAAAGGAGCTTGAGAAGAAGATGAACCGGGCGTCCGCAGAGCTTGACTTTGAATCGGCCGCGCAGTTCAGGGACCGTATGCTCGAGGTAAAGAAGAAGATGCAAGAAGCGGATTAGCACAGATTGAACAGTTATCAGGGAGGAAACAGATGAAGCTGAACGAGGGCCTGACAGGCCGCACCTATGTGGTGAAAAATGTAGTTGTGAGTGATACCATTACCAGGCGCCTGGAGGCGCTTGGCGTCAATGAGCAGACGCATATAACCCTGTTAAATAAAAAGGGTAGCGGTTCCGTCATTTTCAAGGTGCGCGGAACACGCCTTGCGGTGGGCAGGCACATCAGCGACGGGATTGAGATTGCGGAGCTGGCAGGCGAGCCGTTAAAGAAGCCGAGGGAGGGAAGAATCCATGGGGACTGATCAGAGAAATCCGCAGGCGGCAGGTGATAAAAAGCGTGAGATCCGTGTCGGCTTTGTCGGGAACCCGAACTGCGGGAAAACTACCCTGTTTAACGCCTTTACTGGCGCAAATTTAAAGGTGGCGAACTGGCCCGGCGTGACTGTGGAGCGGGTGGAGGGCAGCACGAGCTATAAGGGGCGCGCCATCAGGGTCATCGACCTGCCCGGCATTTACAGTCTGACCTCCTACACGATTGAGGAGATCGTCACCAGGCGCTGCATCGAGGCGGGCGAGGTGGACGTCATCATCAATGTGGTGGACGCCTCATCCCTTGAGCGAAACCTTTACCTGACCCTGCAGCTTCTCGAGCTGAAAAAGCCCGTAATCCTGGCGCTCAACATGATGGACATCGTGGAGGAGCGGGGAATGGAGATTGATATGCACCGTCTTCCCGAGGTGCTGGGACACATTCCGGTCGTGCCGGTGTCAGCGAGGAAGCGCACCGGTCTTGATGTGCTCATGCACGCGGTGGTGCACCACTATGAGGAGGGGCCGCAGGGTATCGTTGTCTGCTACGACGAGGAGCTCGAAGGGAAGATTGCCCGGATTGAGGAGATTCTCCGGGCGAAATACGGCGAGATGGAAAATATGCGCTGGCACGCGATCAAGCTTCTCGAGGAGGACAAGGAGGTTCTAAACAACCATCCGGTCGATATAAGCGGCATTGTGGACAGGAGCTACGAAAAGAGGATCATCAATGAAAAATATGATTACATTGAGGAGATCATCGAAGAGTGCCTTGTCAATAAGGAGGAGAAGGCGGCAAAAACGGACCGGATCGACAGATGGCTGACGCATCCCGTCTGGGGGATCCCGATTTTTCTCGGTATCATGGCGGGAGTGTTCTTCCTGACCTTTACTGTGGGGGATTTCCTCAAGGGGTATTTTGAGGTGGGGCTTGAGTACTTCTCGGCTGCGGTGCTTCAGATTTTTACCGGTCTTAGAGTGTCCGGCTGGCTCATCTCCCTGGTGGTGGACGGAATCATCGCGGGCGTGGGAGGGATCCTCACATTCCTGCCGAATATTTTTATCCTGTTTCTGGCGCTGGCATTTTTGGAGGACAGCGGTTACATGGCGCGCGTGGCGTATGTGATGAATGAGGTAATGGGAAAGGTCGGGCTTTCCGGGAAGGCGTTTCTGCCGATGATCCTGGGCTTTGGCTGTACGGTGCCGGCCGTGATGGCATCCCGCGCCCTTGCGAGCGAGCGCGACAGGAGACGGACGATCCTGATCACCCCGTTTATGTCGTGCTCCGCAAGGCTTCCGATCTATGTGCTGTTTGCGGAGATGTTCTTTCCGAAGAATGCCATGCTGGTCGCCTACTCGCTCTATGTGATCGGGCTGGCGGTGGCGATCCTCATCGCCTTTATCTTACATAAGCTCGATAAAAGCGGCGAGGAGGACACACTGCTTATCGAACTCCCGGAGTACAAGACTCCCAACAGGCGGACTGTTGCGATCTATGTCTGGGACAAGGTAAAGGACTATCTGACGAAGGCCGGAACCACTATTTTTGTGGCGTCCATCATTCTGTGGTTCGTGCTGAATTTCGGTGTGGGCGGCTATGTCGATGATGTCACCGCAAGCTTTGCTGCGATGGTCGGAAAGGCGCTTGTCCCGCTCCTTAAGCCGGCGGGGCTTGGGACATGGCAGATCGCGGTGGCGCTGATCTCCGGGCTCTCTGCCAAGGAGGTGGTGGTGTCGAGTTTTTCCGTGCTGTACAGCATAGGAAATATCAACTCGCCGGCCGGCATGGCGCACCTTTCCTCCGTGCTGGGAATGACGGGCTTCGGGGCGGTAAACGCCTATGCGCTGATGGTATTCTGCCTTTTATACTCCCCATGCGTGGCGGCGATCGGGACGATCAGGCGGGAGACCGGATCGCGGAAATTCACATTGGGCGTAGTGCTGTTCCAGATCCTTATCGCATGGGTGGGCGCAGTGCTGGTATATCAGATCGGGAGCAGATTGTAGGCGGCAGTTCAGGTATACAGCGGGCGTTTGCCGTCAGGACAGCGCCGCGGCGCCCACGGCATTCATGGCGTGGGACACGATCCGGAGCCGGTCGTCATTTCGGGTGTATAAATACACCTGATTGGAGAGCTGATCTTCCATGGGAACCTCCTGGCGGTTTATGGAAGCAACCATCTCGCTTAAATTTTCATACGAAAGCTCCGGGGAATCCGGGGTCAGCAGGACTTCGTGGATGCTGGACGGCAGGAGAACTAAATCCCTGCCCAGGCTGTCTGCGAAGTCTTTTAATGTGTTCCGGTAGATCATGCAGCCGGCGCCGTAAAGCCCGTTTACGTTGGAGAGGACATAGAGCGGCGAGATGCTCTCCTCCACTCCGAGCAGCCGGTCAAAATATTCCTCGTCATAGGATTCGCCCAGGTTCTCCCGCGCGATCTCCTTCATCGTATCGGCCATGCTGCGGATCTCGGCGGGATATTCCCGCGGCGTGTTGTTCCTGGCAAGCTTCCACAAACCATTTGCGGTTATATTCCACTGTTTTATGTGGTCGTTGTGGATGAGCGCCGTCATCTGCCCGGATTCGTTCCGCTCCAGGGCGAGATAGAAAATGATGGACAGATCCAGATAGGGAATGCTCGGCACATCCTTGAGGAGCGTCTTGTTGGAAGCGGTGTGCACCACGCGGAACATAACCTTTTTTTTCAGTCTGTCAAAGCAGTCGATATCCTCCGCGGAGAGGCTTTCCGGCGGCGGCGTTGAGCGGTAAAGCCGCAGGATATCCGCGAGGATCTCATCCATGCCCATGCCGCGCCTGTGCTGCTCATAGTAGGGGTTTAAATAGATTGTTGGGGCAAGCGGGGCGCCGGGCCCTTGTATGGTCAGCCCGTCGAGGGTGACGCCGTTGTTTTTCGGGAGCGGACGCAGGGTAAACTGATACTCCTCCCCCAGATCGGCCTGTAAGCGGTCGGTGATCGTTTGCAGAAATGTCTCGTATACCATTGTATACCTCCTTTGTCATATATTACTTAAATCACGGTCTTGACACGCAGGGGACATAATTCTGATGAATAATGAAAACCTGTGAATGTCCGAATCCTAGAAATGGTATATCTATTATAACGGATGTTTCCCGATATTGCAACAAAAAAATAAAAAATTTGGTTGTAGTTTACCGGAAAAGACGATAAAATAAAGTTACAGGCAAACGAGAGACAGGATATTAAGGTGTTGGCAGGATGAATCGGATCATAAAAAGGGTCGGAATTTTATTTGTTATTTTTGCGGCGGCGCTGTTGCTGTTCTTTTTCGCGGGCAGGAATTTAAACAGGAAAGCGGAATCCGCCTATGTGGATATGGGGGAGGCGTCTCTCCCTGTGGTGACGGTGGAGATGTTCGGGCGGGATATGAACCGGATGCCGGGCTACCGCCAGGAGATGGGAAATGATGTGGCGGGGGACAGCTTAACGCTGCTGCCGGAGGATCGGGCGTTAGCGGTAAAGATCCGGGGAGGCGCTGTGAACGCCATCAGCTACGAGATTCGCAGCATGGACCGGGAGCGCCTTGTGGAGAGCACCCGCGTGGATGAGCGGGTGCAGACAGAGGACGGTATCCGGATCGTTCTGCCGATTCAGAATCTTCTGACGAAGGGGAAAGAATATCTGCTGCGCCTGCAGCTCGATACAAAGCAGCACGGAGTGGTGTATTACTATACCCGGATTTTGTGGGCGGATGGGGCGGCGGCGCAGTCCATGGTCGATCTGGCGGTGGATTTCTCTGCCCGCACCTTCGACTATGAGCAGGCGCGGGAGCTCGTAACCTACCTGGAGACCAGTGCGACGGAGGACAACAGCTCTTTCGGCCACACCTCAATCCGGTCAAGCTTTTCCCAGCTCACCTGGGGGAAGCTTAAGATGCAGCCCATGGGCGAGGTCCAGGTAAGGCTTAAGGAGCTCGACGGAATCATGTGCTGCGTTCAGCTTTCCTACATGGCGTCGAGGGAAGGGGAGAAGGGCACTGAAATATATGAGGTTGAAGAAAATTTCACTATGAAATGGAACGAGACCCGGACTTATATGATGGATTATGAGCGTGAGGTCGATCAGGTATTTCAGGGAGAGCGGAGTGACTTTGTCGGAAAGAGGATCATGCTCGGCATCACGAATGATGATAAGGTGGAGGCGGTGCAGAGCCCGAAGGGCGAGGTGATCGCTTACCGCACGAACCGGGATCTGTGGAGCTATATGCAGGGGGAGCGGCAGGCGGTCAGGGTTTTCTCCTTCCGCGACAGAAATATGAATGATGTCCGCAATAATTACGGTGAGCATGATATCCGCATTCTCGCGGTGGAGGACACCGGAGACATAGATTTTATGGTGTTTGGCTATATGAACCGGGGAAACCATGAGGGGCAGATGGGGATTGCGGGTTACCGCTACCGAGCGAATGAAAATGCGCTGGAGGAACTTTACTATATTCCCTATTACGGCTCCTTTGAGGCGCTTGAGGATGACCTTACCCGCTTCACCTGCCAGACCGGCGCGGGAATGCTCTATCTGTATGTGGATCACGCGGTCTATGGGATTGATCTTAAGAGCCGGGAGAGCATGGTGATCGCCGACGCGCTGGAGGAGGGCGCCTTTGCCGTCAGCAGCGATAAGCGCCTGATCGCGTGGCAGGAGGGCGGAAAGCGGTACGATTCGAAGACGGTGAACCTGATGAATCTGGAGACGGGAGAAAATCAGGCGCTCACGGGAGCTCCGGACGAGTGCGTGCGCACCCTGGGCTTTGTCGGAAGAGATTTTGTCTACGGCGTTGCGAGAGAAGAGGATGCATGGATCATCAACGGCAGAGTGGAAGAGCTGCCCATGCGCAGCGTAAAGATCATCAATGACAGGATGGAGGAGGAGACCAGCTACGAGAAGGACGGATACTATATTTCCGGTGTGCAGGTGGAGGGAAGCCGTATCCACCTGAGCCGGGCGACGAAAATTTCGGAGCATCAGTATGCGGGGGCGCAGGATGATACCATTGTGTGTAATGCGGATATGGGCCTGGGCAGGCTTGACGGGATCGGCTGGTACGCCTCGCAGGATAAGGGCAAGCTGTATTTTGTGCAGCTGGGTCAGGAGGTGCGCTCGAGCTGGGAAGTGCGCGCGGCGGCGCCGAAGCGTGTGAGCTTTGAGGAGTCGAATGTTCTGGAGTTAAAATCCAATTTCCAGGTGCAGGGAATGAAATTCTACGCGTACGGGGGAGGACATCTTCAGAAGATTACTATGGACTTTACAGAGGCATTGCAGGCGGCTTACGGGAAGATGGGGTTTGTGACCGATGAGAACCGGAGGATTCTCTGGAACCGGGTAAATCGCGGCAACAGAAAGGTGATCAGGGATCCGGCAGTTGCGTTTGCCCCTGTGGGACGCCACCTCGATGAATTTACCGCCAGCAGAAGCTTCGGCGATGGTGTGGTGATGTTTGACGGGCGCGGCTGCTCCATGATGCAGATGCTTTATTTTATCGATCAGGGCATCCCGGTTCTTGGTTATGTCGGTGAGGGACAGTATCTGCTACTCTGCGGTTATGACCAGTACAATGTCATGCTGTATGACCCGTCCACAGGCGAGACCCATAAGTCCGGCTTAAATGACACCACGGAGTATTTCCGGGTGCGCGGGAATGATTTTATCTGCGCGGTGCGGCTGCGTTGATTCCTTTCCCTTTACAAATCAGATTATTGTGGTATAATCATTAAGGATTATTAAGAAAATTGGTAACTGTTCAGTAGGTCTGCGCATTTACGAAAATCAAAATTAATCCTAAACGGTTTTTAGAGGTGTGGGATGAATCAGTTTATTATAAAAGGCGGGAATCCGCTGGTCGGCGATGTCGTGATCGGCGGGGCAAAGAATGCCGCGCTCGGTATTCTGGCTGCCGCGATTATGACAGACGATGATGTGATTGTTGAAAATCTGCCGGATGTGCGCGATATCAACGTGCTTCTTGAGGCGATTCAGGAGATTGGCGCGACCGTGGAGCGGCTCGACCAGCACACGGTACGGATCAATGCCTCCACGATCCGCGGGGTATCCGTGGATGATGAGTATATCCGCAAGATCCGCGCATCCTACTATTTTATCGGTGCGCTGCTTGGAAAATACAAGAGCGCAGAGGTTCCTCTGCCAGGCGGCTGCAATATCGGAAGCAGGCCCATTGACCAGCATTTAAAGGGCTTCCGCGCCCTTGGCGCGAAGATAGAGATTGAGCGCGGGGCGGTGATCGCGCATGCCATTGACCTGGTGGGCAGTCACATTTATCTCGACGTGGTCTCGGTGGGCGCGACGATCAACATTATGATGGCGGCGTGTCTTGCTGAGGGGCAGACGACGATTGAGAATGCCGCGAAGGAGCCCCATGTCGTTGATGTTGCAAACTTTTTAAACAGCATGGGAGCCAATATCAAGGGCGCCGGGACGGATATCATCCGCATCCGCGGCGTGAGCAGGCTCCACGGGACCGAGTATTCGATCATTCCGGATCAGATTGAAGCCGGCACGTTTATGTGCGCCGCAGCGATCACCCGCGGCGACATTACCGTGAAAAATGTGATTCCGAAGCATTTGGAGGCGATTTCCGCGAAGCTGATCGAGATCGGCTGTGAGGTTATCGAGGGCGATGACGAGGTGCGCGTGGTGGGGAAACCGCGTCAGACCTCCACAAACATCAAGACCCTGCCTTATCCCGGCTTCCCGACGGATATGCAGCCGCAGATGGCTGTCACGCTGGCGCTTGCGGAGGGCACCAGCATGATCACCGAGAGCATTTTTGAGAACCGGTTTAAGTATGTTGACGAGCTCGCACGCATGGGCGGAAACATCAAGGTTGAGGGCAATGTGGCCGTGATCGACGGCGTGAAGGAATTTACCGGGGCTCAGGTGGAGTCCCCGGATCTGCGCGCGGGCGCGGCCCTTGTACTTGCGGGACTTTCCGCGAGCGGATATACGGTGGTAGATGAGATCGGCTATATCCAGCGCGGCTATGAGAAGTTTGAGGAAAAGCTTCAGGGACTCGGGGCGCTGATCGAGATCGTGGATTCCGAGAAGGCGGCGCAGAAGTTCCGCTTAAAGATCGGATGAGCCTGACGGCTTTTGCGGTGCAGATATGTGACTGTGAAGGTGCTGAACAGTTGCGTAGACATTTAAAATTTCAAAGGAGGAACTGTGATGGAAAAGTTACTGTTTACTTCGGAGTCCGTGACAGAGGGACATCCGGACAAGATGTGTGATGCGATTTCCGACGCGATACTTGACGCGCTGGTGGCGAAGGATCCCATGAGCCGTGTCGCCTGCGAGACCTGCGTTACGACGGGCCTTGTGATGGTGATGGGCGAGATTTCCACGAATGCGTATGTGGATATCCAGAATATTGTTCGTGAGACCATCCGGGAGATCGGCTATGACCGCGCAAAATACGGCTTTGACTGCGATACCTGCGGCGTGATCGTGGCGCTTGACGAGCAGTCCGCGGACATCGCGCTCGGCGTCGACAAGGCGCTCGAGGTAAAGGAAAATGCCATGGACGACAGCGAACTCGACGCGATCGGCGCCGGAGACCAGGGCATGATGTTTGGCTTTGCCAGCAATGAGACGGAGGAGTATATGCCGTATCCGATCGCGCTGGCACACAAGCTGGCAAGACAGCTTACGAAGGTGCGCAAGGACGGCACGCTTCCTTACCTTCGTCCGGACGGGAAGACCCAGGTGACGGTGGAGTATGATGAGACAGGGCGTCCGGCCCGTCTCGATGCGGTGGTGCTCTCCACGCAGCATGATGAGAATGTAAGCCAGGAGCAGATTCATGCGGACATCAAAAAGTATGTGTTTGACGTGATTTTGCCGAAGGAAATGGTAGATGCGAAGACGAAATTTTTCATCAACCCGACGGGGCGCTTCGTGATCGGCGGGCCGCGCGGTGACAGCGGATTGACCGGGAGGAAGATCATCGTGGACACCTACGGCGGCTATGCGCGTCACGGCGGCGGAGCATTCTCGGGGAAGGACTGCACGAAGGTGGATCGCTCCGCGGCGTATGCGGCCCGCTATGTGGCAAAGAATATCGTTGCGGCAGGTCTGGCGGACAAGTGTGAGATTCAGCTCTCCTACGCCATCGGCGTGGCGCATCCGACCTCTGTGACGGTGGACACCTTTGGAACCGGGAAGCTCAGCAATGAAAAGCTGGTGGAGATTATCCGCGAAAACTTTGATCTTCGTCCGGCGGGAATCATTAAGATGCTGGATTTAAGGCGCCCGATCTACAGACAGACCTCAGCCTACGGCCATTTCGGGCGGACCGACCTTGACCTTCCGTGGGAGAAGGTCGATAAGGCGGAAATGCTGAAGTCGTACTTGAGGTAGAGAAGATAAATAACATTAAAAAACGGGGATGTCCGCACCGGCAGGCATCTCCGTTTAATCTTCCGGCGCCACGATCTTTGCGATCATGCGGTTGGGGAGGCAGACGACGAGCTCTCCGTTCATGGAGATGCGTCCCTGATGGATGCAGACCTTATCGGGGCAGCTCGCCTCGCTGATCCACATGACGCCGTCCTTTATGATCAGGTGGTTTGTTCCGCCGCCGTAGCCCTCGATGACGGTATCGACGTCCTTTGAGAGATCGAAGGTGGCGACCACCTCGGAGTCCACGGAGACCTCCACCCACGCCGCGGGCTTTTTGTGCGTCATATAGTTGATGAAAAACCCACAGGCGGCGACTGCTAAGATGATAAGAACCAGGATCAGGTCCTTTTTTTTATTTTTCATGGGAATAACCTCTTTCTAAAATAAGCCGGAAATGGTATACTTAAGTTTAAGCGAGCCGGGAACAGAATATATCTGACACTATAACACAGACAGGAAGGGATGTCAAATGCCGACGGCGAGGAAAAGGAGAACGACAGTTATGAGCAGGCAAAACCGAGACAGCCGTCATCTGGCGGGAACTGTGGCGCTTTACGGACTTTTGATCGCCCTGGCATTTATATTCAGCTATGTGGAGGCGATGATACCGTTCCCGGTACCGATACCGGGAATCAAGCTGGGACTGGCGAATCTTGTAAATGTGGTGGGGCTCTATACGGTAGGCGCGGCGGGGACGGCGGCGGTCGCCCTGGTGCGCATCGTGCTGGTTGGCTTTACCTTCAGCAACCCGGGCAGTATGATGTATGCGCTTGCGGGCGGTGTGTTCAGCCTGGCGGCGATGATTTTGGCGAAGAAATGCGGATGGTTTGGGAAGACAGGCGTCAGCATTCTCGGCGGCATTTTCCACAATATCGGGCAGCTCACGATGGCGGCCTATATTACGGGAACCGGCGGCGTGTTTTCGTATCTGCCCGTGCTTCTCGTCGCGGGCGTAATTACCGGCGCAGTCATAGGGATCCTCGGCGGTATGGTGGTGGAGCGGATCACGCCGGTCATACGCCGCGTTTAAAGCGGTACCAATAAAGGAAAAGGGGAGAGGGAAATGGTTTACGAAGCGGTTAAGAAGCTTGTGCAGTATGGGATTGAGACGGGGCTGATCGCGGACAGAGACAGAATCTACGCGGTCAATCAGCTCCTTGCGGCGCTGCGCCTTGATGAGTATGAGGAGCCGGAGGAGGAGTTTTCGCAGATCAATCTGGAGGAGACCTTAAGGGAGCTTTTAGATTATGCCTGTGAGCAGGGCATGATCGAGGACAATATTGTCTGCCGCGATCTGTTTGACACGAAGCTGATGAACTGCCTGATGCCGCGCCCGTCGGAGGTTGAGGCGTCGTTTTGGCGGATCTATGAGGAAAACGGGCCGCGCGCGGCGACCGATTATTTCTATAAGCTGAGCCAGGATTCCGACTATATCCGCAGATACCGGGTATGTAAGGATCAAAAGTGGGTGACGAAAACGCCGTATGGAGACCTTGACATCACCATCAATTTATCGAAGCCGGAGAAGGATCCGAAGGCGATCGCGGCGGCGAAGCTCGCAAAGCAGAGCGGCTATCCGAAATGCCTGCTCTGCATGGAAAATGAGGGATACGCGGGGCGCCTGAATCACCCGGCGCGCGGCAACCACCGCATCATCCGCGTCACGGTCAATGACAGCGCCTGGGGCTTCCAGTATTCTCCGTATGTGTATTATAATGAGCACTGTATCGTGTTCAACGGACAGCACACGCCCATGAAGATCGACCGTGCGGCATTCGTGAAGCTGTTTGATTTTGTAAAGCAGTTCCCGCACTATTTCCTCGGCTCGAATGCGGATCTGCCGATCGTGGGCGGATCTATCTTAAGCCACGACCATTTCCAGGGCGGACATTATACCTTTGCCATGGCAAAGGCGCCGATTGAGAGGGCGTATGAGGCGGAGGGCTTTGAGGATGTGGAGGCGGGCATCGTCCGCTGGCCGATGTCGGTACTGCGCCTGCGGGCTCTTGATCCGGATCGTCTGATCGACCTGGGCGATAAGGTGCTGCGGGCGTGGAGAGGCTACACGGACGAGGCGGCATTCATCTACGCGGAGACGGACGGGGAGCCGCACAACACGATCACTCCGATTGCCAGGAAAAACGGGGAAAAGTATGAGCTGGATCTCGTGCTCCGCAACAATATTACCACGGAGGAATTTCCGCTTGGCGTCTATCATCCACACCGGGAGCTGCACCACATCAAGAAAGAAAATATCGGCCTGATCGAAGTGATGGGACTGGCTGTGCTGCCGTCAAGACTGAAGGACGAGCTCGCCCTGCTCAGCGAATACATTGTGGATGGAAAGGATATCCGCGGCAACGCGCTCCTTGAAAAACACGCGGACTGGGTCTGCGAATTCCGCCCAAAATACGGTGAGATCACGGCGGAGAATGTCCGCGGCATTTTGCAGAATGAGGTGGGCAAGGTGTTTATGCGCGTCCTGGAGGATGCGGGCGTTTACAAGTGCACGCCGGATGGACGGGAAGCGTTCGGGCGCTTCCTTCGGAGCGTGGGCTTTCGGGAACGGTAAGAGAGACAGGGACGGAGGAGATACGAAGGATGGGAGAGAGGAAGAGAAAATCAATACGAAGCAGCGCGATGCTGACGCTGACGGCCCTTATCTGGGGCGTGGCGTTTGTGGCGCAGAGCGAGGGAATGAATTATGTGGGCGCCTTTACCTTTAACGGGTGCCGCTTTCTCGTCGGGGGCGCGGTGCTCATCCCCTGCATCTTTTTCTTAAGAAGGTCAGGCGGGAATACAGGTCTGCCCGCGGGCCGTGAGGAGAGAAGAAACCGTCAGAGGACGGGGATCATCGGCGGTATCTGCTGCGGCTGTCTCCTCTGTCTGGCGACCAGCCTGCAGCAGTTTGGGATTGCGTGGACGACGGTCGGGAAGGCCGGCTTTATCACAGCACTCTATATCGTGATCGTGCCGCTTCTCGGGCTGTTCCTCCACAGGAAGGTGGGGCTTCATATCTGGGCAAGTGTCGCGATCGCCGCGGTGGGCATGTACCTTCTGTGCGTCACCGGGGATTTTACCGTCGGCCGCGGAGATCTCCTCGTGTTTTTATGTGCCATCGTATTTTCGGTGCACATTCTGACGGTTGACCATTTTTCGCCGAAGGCGGACGGCGTCCTGATCTCATGCGTACAGTTTTTTACGGCGGGCGTCATTTCCTGCGTGTTCATGTTCCTGTTTGAAAAGCCGGTCTGGGGCGACATCTGCGCGGCGTGGCTGCCGATCCTCTACGCCGGCGTGATGTCGTGCGGCGTTGCCTATACGCTGCAGGTCGTGGCGCAGAAGGATGTCGAGCCGACGATCGCATCCCTGATCATGAGTCTGGAGTCAGTGTTCTCGCTTTTAGCGGGCTGGGTGCTTCTCGGTCAGAAGCTGTCTGCCCGGGAGCTGATCGGATGCGTACTGGTGTTCGCCGCGATTATTTTGGCGCAGCTGCCTTCTTAAGTTCCGCCATCTTCATTGCCCGTACCTTAAGCGGCAGTCCGAACAGTGTGATGAAGCCGTCGGCGTCGTGGTGGTCGTACAGATCGCCGGTGGTGAAGGATGCCAGGGACTCGCTGTATAAGGAGTACGGGGAGGTGGTACCTGCCTTGATGATATTGCCCTTGTAGAGCTTGAATTTCACTTCGCCGGTCACATACTCCTGGGTGGACGTAACAAAGGCCTGTACTGCTTCGCGCAGCGGGGTGAACCATTTGCCCTCGTACACGATCTGGGACATCTTGTTTGCCATATCCTTCTTCACTTCCATGGTGGCGCGGTCAAGCACCAGCTCCTCGAGCTGCATATGCGCTTCCATCAGGATAGTTCCGCCGGGGGTCTCGTACACGCCGCGGGATTTCATGCCTACAACGCGGTTTTCCACGATGTCCACGATGCCGATACCGTGTTTTCCGCCTAACTCGTTTAATTTGCGGATAATGTCGGAAACTTTCATCTTCTCGCCGTTTACGCTGGTGGGAATACCCTTTTCAAACGTCATCGTCACATACTCGCCCTCATCCGGCGCTTTCTCGGGGGTCACGCCCAGCACGAGCAGATGGTCATAGTTCGGCTCATTGGCCGGATCCTCGAGCTCCAGCCCCTCATGGCTGATGTGCCAGAGGTTGCGGTCGCGGCTGTAGCTGTTGTCCGCGGAGAACGGCAGGTCGATGCCGTGCGCCTTGCAGTACGCGATCTCGTCCTCGCGGGACTGCATTGTCCAGACGTCGGTCATACGCCACGGGGCGATGATCTTTAAATCGGGGGCCAGCGCCTTGATGCCAAGCTCGAAGCGGATCTGGTCGTTGCCCTTGCCGGTGGCGCCGTGGCAGATCGCGCTTGCGCCCTCTTTTCTTGCGATCTCGACAAGCCGCTTTGCGATCGCCGGGCGCGCCATGGAGGTGCCGAGCAGGTATTTGTTCTCATAGACGGCGTTTGCCTGTACGCAGGGAACGATGTAGTTGTCGCAGAAGTCGTCCACAAGGTCTTCAATGTATAATTTGGAAGCGCCGGACAGCTTTGCGCGCTCCTCAAGACCGTCGAGCTCGCTGCCCTGGCCGCAGTCGATACAGCAGCAGATCACCTCGTAATCAAAATTTTCCTTCAGCCACGGAATGATGGCGGTGGTATCGAGCCCGCCGGAGTAAGCCAAGATCACTTTCTCTTTCATATTCATAATCCTCCTCGTTGCGTTTGTAGTTCTTTGACCTCATAAATATACAATATCTCACTGGAAAAATCAAGCACAAAGTATTACGCATAATTTTAACAGTACGAAAAATCAGAATTTATATTGCATAATATTCATTTATAGTGTATAATTATAAATCCAATGATTCGATTGCGCAGAAAATTGACATATGCCGGGAAGCGAGATATACTTAAAAAGATAATGATTATCGGTAACTGTTCAGTAGGTCTGCGCATTTACTGCGCTGACCGTAAGAAAACGTGGTGGATGCAGGCAAAAATCCCATTGCCGAAGGCAATTCTTATGGATTTTTGCCCGTAACTGTGAAGGTACTGAACAGTTACGATCATGGGAGGAATTAAGGTATGATTAAAGTCGGAATCATCGGAGCGACAGGCTACGCGGGCGCGGAACTGGCGCGCCTGCTTTTGCAGAGAGAGGACGTCAGGATTGTCTGGTATGGCTCGAAAAGCTATGTGGGCGAGGATTTTGCTTCTATATACAGAAATATGGCGCATGTGGCGAGCGAGCCGTGCGGGGACGATGACCTGAATGCGCTGGCGGATCTGGCGGACGTGATCTTTACGGCGACGCCGCAGGGCTTTCTGGCGTCGTGTCTGACGGAGGAAATCTTGTCGAAAACGAAGATCATCGACTTGAGCGCAGACTTCCGCATCAAAGATGTGTCAGTGTATGAAGCGTGGTACAAGCTTCATCACGCGTCCCCGCAGTTTCTCGACGAGGCGGTCTACGGGCTTGCCGAGATCAACCGCGGGAAGATCAAGGGGGCGCGCCTCATCGCAAATCCGGGGTGCTACCCGACCTGCTCCTTCCTGACGTTATATCCGATGGTGAAGGAGGGGCTGATCGACACGGATACCATTATCATTGACGCGAAGTCCGGCACGTCGGGCGCGGGCAGGAGCGCGAAGGTGCCGAGCCTCTTCTGCGAGGTGAATGAGAGCATGAAGCCCTACGGCGTCGCCTCCCACCGCCATACGCCGGAGATTGAGGAGCAGCTTTCCTACGCGGCGGGCAGGCCGGTGACGATCAGCTTCACTCCCCATCTTGTTCCCATGAACCGGGGGATTTTAGTGACGGCGTATGCCTCCCTGAAAAAGAATGTGACCGACGGGGAGGTCAAAGCGGTATATGATAAATATTACGGGAATGAATATTTTATCCGTGTCATGGAGCCGGGCATGGCGCCGGAGACGCGCTGGGTCGAGGGCAGCAACTTCGCCGATATCGCGTTTAAGGTCGACAGACGGACGAACCGGCTCGTCATGATGGGCGCAATCGACAACATGGTGAAGGGAGCGGCGGGACAGGCGGTGCAGAATATGAATCTGATGTTTGGCCTGCCGGAGAACACAGGGTTAAAACAGATCCCGGTGTTCCCGTAAGGTTATTAGCAGCAGTATAGACAGACGGCTGCGATCATTACACGGCAGGGAAGGAATCCGACATGGCAGGAACCATGGATATTTTGATCCGGGAGATGAGCCCGGACGATTACGATAAGGTATATGCGCTGTGGCTTACGATCCGCGGCTTCGGGCTCCGCTCCATCGACGATTCAAGAGAGGGCGTGGAGCGGTTTTTAAGGCGCAATCCCACCACCAGCGTGGTGGCGGAGCAGAACGGGCGGATCGTGGGCGCGATTCTCTGCGGACATGACGGCCGCACGGGATTTTTCTATCATGTCTGCGTGGCGGAGGAGTATCGAAATCACGGCGTGGGACACAGGATGGCGCATTACGCGATGAGGGCGCTTAGGGCGGAGGGCATCAACAAGGTCAGCCTTGTGGCGTTTAAGAGCAACCAGGCAGGCAACGAGTTCTGGCACAACGTGGGCTGGACGGAGCGCGATGATGTGAACTATTACGATTTTGTGCTGAATGAGGAGAATATCACCAGGTTTATCAGGTGACGAAAAGGGAGGATAACAGATAATGAAGATCATCGAGGGCGGAGTGACCGCGGCATCAGGCTTTCTGGCGGCCGCAACGGCGGCAGGCATTAAATACAAAAACCGCGAGGACATGGCGCTGATTTACAGTGAGAAGCCGTGCAGAGCGGCGGGAACGTTTACCACAAATGTCGTAAAAGCCGCTCCGGTTAAGTGGGATCAGAAGATCGTGAGAGAATCGGAGTATGTCCGGGCGGTCGTCATCAATGCAGGAATCGCTAACGCCTGCACCGGCGCGGAGGGCTTTGGATATTGCCGGGAGACGGCAAAGGCGGCGGGGGCGGCGCTTAACGTGCCGGAGGATGCCGTGCTGGTGGCGTCCACCGGCGTCATCGGGATGCAGCTCCCCATAGAAAAGCTTAAAAACGGCGTCGGAGCTATGGCGGGGAAGCTTGGCGGTTCGCTAAAGAGCGGGACAGAGGCGGCGCGGGCGATCATGACTACCGATACAAAGAAGAAGGAAGCGGCGGTACAGGTGGTGATCGGCGGGAAGACCGTGACTGTGGGCGGCATGTGCAAGGGCAGCGGCATGATCCACCCCAATATGTGCACGATGTTAGCGTTTGTGACGACGGATCTGGCGATCTCAAAGGAACTGCTCCAGGAGGCATTGAGCGAGGATATCAGGGACACCTACAACATGATCTCGGTGGACGGCGATACCTCCACCAACGACACGGTGCTGCTGCTGGCAAACGGTATGGCGGGCAATGAGGAGATCACAGAGAAAAATGAGGACTATGAGACGTTCTGCCGGGCGCTTAATTATGTAAATGAGACGCTGGCGAAGCGGATGGCGGGCGACGGCGAGGGCTGTACCGCACTGTTTGAGGTGAAGGTCGTGGGCGCTTTGGATAAGGAGCAGGCGGTGACATTGGCGAAGTCCGTTATCACGTCGAATCTGACAAAAGCGGCGATCTTCGGGCACGACGCCAACTGGGGAAGGATTCTCTGCGCCATGGGCTATTCCGGTGCGCAGTTTGACCCGGAGAGAGTCGATCTGTATTTTGAGAGCGCGGCGGGACGGCTGAAGATCATCCAGGACGGCGTTGCCTTAAATTACAGTGAGGCGGAGGCGACGAAAATTCTCTCCGAGCCGGAGGTGACCGCCATCGCCGATGTGAAGATGGGAGATGCGGAGGCGACGGCGTGGGGGTGCGACCTGACCTTCGACTATGTGAAGATCAATGCGGATTACCGCTCTTAAGCGGCGGTGCGCGGAGTGTGGAAAAGGGGAGAGACTTATGAATACAGAGTTCAATGAGATGCAGAAGGCGGAGGTGCTCATCGAGGCGCTCCCGTATATCCAGCGGTTTAACCGGAAGATCATCGTGGTGAAATACGGCGGCAGCGCCATGGTGGACGAGCACTTAAAGCATCAGGTCATCCAGGACGTGGTGCTCTTAAAGCTGGTGGGCTTTAAGCCGATCATCGTCCACGGCGGCGGCAAGGAGATCAGCAGGTGGGTAGGTAAGGTCGGCATGGAGCCGCATTTTGTGAACGGTCTGCGCGTGACGGACGAGCCGACGATGGAGATCGCCGAGATGGTGTTAAACAAGGTCAACAAGAGCCTGGTGCAGCTTGTGAATGAGCTGGGCGTAAGGGCGGTCGGGATCAGCGGAAAGGACGGCATGATGTTAAAGTGCCGGAAGAAATACTCCGGCGGCGAGGACATTGGGTATGTGGGCGAGATCACGGAGGTGAACCCGAAGGTGATCTATGACCTTCTGGAAAAGGATTTCCTCCCGATCATCTGTCCGATCGGATTTGACGAGCATTTCTTAAGCTACAATATCAACGCCGACGACGCGGCCTGCGCCATCGCCCGCGCGGTGAATGCGGAGAAGCTGGCATTTTTGACGGATGTGGAGGGCGTATACCGGGACTTTGCGGATAAAGCTTCCCTGATCTCCGAGATGACCGTGGATGAGGCGAAGGCCTTTATCGGCGGGGGCGAGCTCGGCGGCGGTATGCTTCCGAAGCTTCAGAACTGTATCGACGCCATTGAAAACGGGGTATCGCGGGTGCATATCCTGGACGGGCGCATTCCTCACTGCCTGCTGCTGGAAATATTTACCAACCGCGGTATCGGCACGGCAATCTTTAAGAATGATGCTGCGCGCTTTTACCACGAGGAAGGAAAGGCGTAACGGGCGCATGGGTTATATGGAAAACGGCGGTGCGCGTGTGAGAGCAGACGGAGAAAAAGGAGCAGACGATATGGATAAGAAACAGTATATTGAGCGGGCGGAGCAGACGCTCTATAAGACCTACAACCGTTTCCCGGTAGTATTTGACCGCGGCGAGGGCGTGAGGCTTTACGATACGGAAGGCCAGGAATATCTCGATTTCGGGGCGGGGATCGCAGTCATGGGGCTGGGGTACGGCCGCAGAGAAGTAAATGATGCGGTGAAGGCGCAGGCTGACAAGCTGTGCCACATTTCCAACTTATTTTACAATGTGCCGGCGATCGAGGCAGGAGAGAAGCTCCTCGCGGTATCCGGCATGGACAGGGTGTTTTTTACAAACAGCGGAACGGAGGCAGTCGAGGGCGCGTTAAAGATCGCAAAACGCCACGCGTACAATAAGGGGATGGGCGCAGATTACGAGATCATCGCCATGAAGCATTCCTTCCACGGAAGGAGCATCGGCGCGCTTTCCGTGACGGGAAACGACCATTATCAGGAGCCGTTTGCGCCGCTCGTTCCGGGAATCCGGTTTGCGGAATTTAATGATCTGGACAGCGTGAGGGCGCTGTTTTCCGAGAAGACCTGCGCGGTCATCATGGAGACGATCCAGGGCGAGGGCGGCATCTATCCGGCGACGGAGGAGTTTCTTAGGGGTGTCCGGGCGCTCTGCGACGAGAATGACGCGCTGCTGATCCTGGATGAGATCCAGTGCGGCATGGGGCGCAGCGGCGATATGTTCGCATGGCAGGGGTATGGCGTGAAGCCGGACGTGATGACAGTGGCAAAGGCGCTCGGAAACGGTGTGCCGATCGGCGCGTTTTTAGCCTGCGGGAAGGCGGCGACCGTCATGGCGCCCGGCGACCACGGCAGCACCTATGGCGGCAATCCGCTGGTGTGCGCGGCGGCGTCGAAGGTGCTCGATCTGTTTGAAGAGGAGCGCATCACGGAGCATGTGAAGGAGGTCGGCGCGTATCTGTGGGAAAAGCTGGACGGGCTTGTGGATAAGTATGACTGTATTGCAAAACATCGTGGAAAAGGTCTGATTCAGGGTCTGGAATTTACTGTTCCGGTCTCTCCCATTGTGAAAGACGCGCTGCTTACGCAGAAGCTGGTGCTGATAAGCGCGGGCGCGAACGTCATCCGCTTTGTGCCGCCGCTCGTGATCGGGAAGGCGGATGTGGATGAGATGGTAAAGCGGCTTGAGCGGGCCGTGGGAGCCGTGCAAAAACGATGAGTGGAAAGAGGTAAAACAGATGATAGAAAAAGAAAATCTCGGCTCGTGGGTTGCTGCGCTGGCGTCAAGCGCGCCGACGCCCGGCGGCGGCGGCGCGGCGGCGCTTTCCGGCGCGCTTTCGGCAGCGCTTGGACAGATGGTAGCAAACTTAACGGTCGGAAAGAAGCGCTACGCCGCTGTGGAGGAGGAAATAAAAGAGAGCCTGTTAAAGCTGCGCGCGCTCCAGGCGGAGTTAATGGCGCTGGCGGATAAGGACGCGGAGGTGTTCGCGCCGTTAGCGGCGGCTTACGGCATGCCGGCGGAGACGGAGGAGCAGAAAGAGGAGAAGGCGCGGGTGATGGAAGAAAACCTGCTTGCGGCCAGCCTTGTGCCGCTTGAGATCATGAAAAAAACGTCTGCTCTGTTAGATGTCCTGGAGATAATGGAGGAGAAGGGAAGCCGCATGGCGGTGTCCGATGTGGGCGTCGCGGCGCAGCTTGCCCGGGCGGCGATTTCCGGTGCGGTGATGAATATTTATATCAACACAAAATCCATGAAAAACAGGGAAAAGGCAGAAGAACTGAATGACACGGCCCGCCGGCTCATTGAGACCGGAACAAAACAGGCGGATGAGATTTACGGGAAGGTACTGGAAGAACTTGGCGCATAGAGGTTTCACCCGGATTTTGGCATGAACGAAACAGGAGGAAGAACGGATGATCGTACTTAAGGGTGCGGAGGTTTCCGCAGGGATAAAGGAGCAGGTGCAGGCAGAGCTTGAAGCGCTGGGGGCGAAGCCGTGCGCGGAGGGCGCTGACGGACAGGAGAGCGCAAAGCTGCCGC
The DNA here is from genome assembly GCA_004554205.1 of Clostridium sp. Taxonomy (GTDB): domain Bacteria; phylum Bacillota; class Clostridia; order Lachnospirales; family Lachnospiraceae; genus Brotaphodocola. The sequence goes on along the minus strand of SFNH01000002.1, from coordinate 23,768 downwards.
CGAAGCTTGCGATCGTCCGTGTGGGCGAGCGGCCTGACGATGTTTCCTACGAGCGCGGGGCGGTGAAAAAGATGGCGGCGTTTGGCCTGCGGGCGGAGTCCTATGTGTTTCCAGATGATATTTCGGATGAAGCATTTAAGGAAAAGTTTGCGCAGATCAATGAAGACCCGGACGTAACCGGGATTCTGCTGCTGCGGCCCCTGCCGAAGCAGATCTGTGAGAAGGATATCGAGCGGCTGATCGATCCGAAAAAGGATCTGGACGGGATTTCCCCCGACAATATGGCAAAGGTATTCGCCGGGGATGAGAGCGGCTTTGCGCCCTGCACGGCGGAGGCGGTGATGGAGGTGCTGAGAGCGAATGATGTCCCGATTGCCGGAAAGCGCGTGACGATCGTGGGGCGGAGCGCGGTGGTCGGAAGACCGCTGTCCATGCTGATGCTAAAGGAAAATGCGACCGTCACCGTCTGCCATACCCGCACAAAAGATCTGAAGGCGGAGTGCAGGAGGGCGGACATCCTTGTGGCTGCCGCCGGAAGGGCGAAGCTGCTTGATAAGGAATATGTGGGCGATAACGCCATTGTCATTGATGTGGGAATCAATGTGGACGAGGACGGGAAGCTCTGCGGCGATGTGGATTTCGCATCCTTAGAGGGAGTCGCTTCCATGGCGACTCCGGTGCCGGGCGGCGTCGGCGCGGTCACAACGGCGGTGCTTGCAAAGCATCTGCTTCTGGCGGCGAAGTCTTAGGACATTAAACCGCCCTGCTCCAAAATCATTTTATGATTGAAAATGCGGGCGGAACAATTTATAATGGGAATGTGACGAGAGAGCGGGATGTCCCGTCGGGCGACAGGATATCCCGCTTCGGAGAAAAGGCAGGGGGATGAGCAGACGGATGACAAAATGCAGGGAGAAGCGCCGGATGAAGAAGGACAACAGGAAAGGCTTTACTCTGGTTGAGCTGATCGTTGTTCTGGTTATTCTTGCGATCCTCGCGGCGATCACGGTACCGTCGCTTCTAGGCTGGATCGACAGGGCGAAAGAGAAGCAGCTTGTTGTGGAAGGGCGGAGCGTTTATCTGGCGGCACAGACGCTGGCATCGGAGGAATATGCCAACCATTCACCGGATAACAGAAATGTCACGGCGGATGCCGTGAGGGAGTTAGCGGGTGTTGACGGCGCCGTTTCCGGCATTGAATTTAAAGGAGACAGCGGAAAGGACGCATTTACCATTTCCGGGATTACATACACCAAAGGAAACGAGAGAGCGGTCTATAAAGATGACCAGTGGACAGTCAGTCCGGCGCTGACAGCTCAGCCATCGTCCTGAACTGTTGCGTCTGACGATTAAAGAGAAGAAACTGCAGGCACATTCTTCATGGGAGCGGAGGAGAGAAGAGCGGAAGCCATGGTGATATGGATTGGGTTAACGGGGGCCTGTCTGGCCCCTTTGTGCATTTTTAAGATGGGTTTTAATCTGTCTGCCCTGACCGTGTTTGCCTTTCTCATAACGCTGACGGCAGTCGCCTTTACGGATATTGCCACCATGGAGATTCCGAATGGATATGTGATCGCGATTCTTGTGATTTCCCTGATCTCCGTTTTCATTATGCCGGGGCCCGCCCTTGGAGAACGCCTGATCGGGGCGGTATCCGTCAGCCTGCCGCTTACCCTGATCACCTTAGCGGTGCCGGGCGCCTTCGGCGGAGGCGACATCAAGCTTATGGGCGTCTGCGGTCTGTTCCTGGGATGGAAGTTAAATCTGCTCGCCCTGTTTCTGGCGGTAGTGACCGGCGGATCATACGGTATTTACCTGCTTGTGTCGGGGCGAAAGGGGAGAAAGGAGCATTTTGCGTTCGGCCCGTTTTTATGCCTGGGGATGCTTGCGGCGCTGTTCTGGGGAGACGAGCTCCTTAGATGCTACCTGAAGCTATACGGATTATAAGAAAGGGGATTGACGTTGCCAAAGTACCGATATACCGCCGTAAATGACAAGGGCAGGACTGTCCGCGGCGTCATGGCAGCGAAGGATGAGACGGACCTGTACGAGAAACTGAAGAGCAAAGAAAACTATCTGATCTCTGCGAGAGAAGCGGCGGAGAGAAAATCTGTAAGACCCTTAAAAATGCAGACATTATCTGATTTCTGTCGCGAGCTCGGCACACTTTTAAGCGCAGGCGTCTCCCTGGTGCGTGCCCTGAGCATGATTTCCCGGAATGAAAGTATGAATCCGAATGTGCGGGCGGTATACGCCGGTCTTTTGCGCCAGATCCGGCAGGGAGTGGCGCTCTCGGACGCCATGGAATCCATGGGAAATATTTTCCCTCCAATGATGGTGGGAATGTTCCGCGCGGCGGAGGCGGCAGGGAATATGGACACGACGGCAATCCGCCTGTCGGAGTATTACGCCGGGCAGCACCGGCTGAATGCCAGGGTGAAAAGTTCGATGACTTATCCGAAATTTTTGGGCTTCCTGACTGCGGCGGTTATGGCGTTCCTGCTTGGTTTTGTACTGCCGCAGTTTGAGCCGCTGTTTGGCATGACGGATGAGCTCCCGCTTCCCACGCGGATACTTTTTGCTGTCACGGGATTTTTAGGCGGCTATTGGTATGTGCTGATCTTTCTTGCGGCGGCGGGAGCGGCTGCTTTTTGCGCTGTCCGCAGGATCGCGGCGGTGCGGCTTATGCTCGATAAAATTAAGATACATATGCCGATCATGGGAACGGTGTGGAAGATGATCTATACCTCGCGCTTTTCTGCCTGCCTAAGCGCCCTTTACGGCGCGGGCATCCCCATTGTAACGGCGTTACAGATATCGAAAGGTTCGATCGGAAATGCCTGGATTGAAAAGCAGCTTGAGACGTCGGCTGCGGTGATCCGGGCAGGAGGCACCTTGAGTGATGCCATTGAGCCGATTGACGGATTTGTAAGGAAGCTGGCATTTTCCATCCGTGTCGGTGAGGAGACGGGAAGCCTTGACACTATGCTCGGCACGGCGGCGGAGGAATTCGGGTATGAGTCGGAACTGGCAGTCAACAGGATGGTATCCTGTCTGGAACCGATGATGATCATTGTCATGGGACTCTTCGTCGGATTCATCATGGTTGCGGTGATGATGCCGATTTACGCATCCTACTCGGCGATAGAGTCTTCTGCATACAACTAGGGGGAATAGACGTGAGTACAGTAGTAGTTTTCGCGGGCCGTGATGTGAAAGCGGTTGTCGGAAGCGGAAAAGGAATGAGAGCTGTAGTCACCCGCACCTGTTATGCGCAGGCGCCGGAGGGGAGCATCGTAAACGGACAGGTGGCGGATGAGGAGACATTTACCGGATTCCTAAGAGAATTCTGGGAGGAGAATCATCTTCCGAAGAGGGATGTTGTTCTGGCGCTTGAAAGTTCCCGGCTGGTAAGACGAGTGATACAGGTGCCGAAGATGAGCCATAGAAGACGGATGGCGTATCTTCCGCGTGAATTTGCCGCGGTGAAGATGAAGGAGCCGGTGTACGGCTATCTGGTGATGGAGCGGGAAGGCACAAAATGCAGGCTTGACGCTGTGATGGCGGAGCGTGAGATTTTAGAGCCGCATATCCGCCGTTTTAGAGAGCTGGGAATCCGCCTCGTCTCCATTGTGCCTCTTGCCGCGGCGGCGGTGTTTGCGGTCAGCCGCCTGTGCTGTATCAGGGACAAGACCTGTATCGTACAGATGATCGAGGGCGCGACGCTGCTTAATATCGTGTATGTGGACGGAGCTTACTTTTACTCGGGCGCGGAGCATATATCCGGGCAGGGGAGACTTGAAGTTGCTATTGAGAGTGCAAAGAGCGTAAGCAATCTCCGGCAGTTTTTAAAGACGCAGCAGGCAGAGAGGGAAGTGAGCTGCATTTATCTGGGCGGAGGATTTTCAGATGAGGATTTCGACGCTTGCCGGGAGAGCATTCTTGAGATGGATAAAGACCTCAAAGTCGAGAAGCTCCGTGTGGAGGAAGGCGGCGGTATCCGATTCTGCCCGGATGGGGAGTTTGCGGATTTCACAGCGCCGGTCGGCGGTCTGATGGCGCCTAAGGGGAAGTGTGGGCTGCTGTGGCAGTATTACCGGAATTCGGAGCGGATTAAAAAGCGGAGAGAGTTCTTAAGGTACGCGGCGCCTTCGGTGGCAGCCAAGCTTTTGCTGGGCGCTATTGCCGCGCTTCAGATGTTTGTCTGGCTCCGGCGCACCGATAAGATTGACACACAGTTTGACTATCTTGAAGATCCGCAGGTGATCGCACAGGAAGCGGAGTATGACCGCATTAAAAATGAGAATGGGAAGCTCTCGTTAAGGCTTGGGGTCATCAGGAAAACAGAAGAAAATCTCGCGGCCTATCCGGTCTATACGAGCGCGGTAAAGCAGGTGATCGACGAGTGCGCATCGGGCGTCGCGACCGCGGATGTCGCAAGCTTTGACAGAATGAGCGGAGCGGTGTCCATCGAGATGTTTTCTGACAATGAGCAGGGAGCGCATCAGTTTGTCGAGCGCCTGGAAAAGCGGACGGATGTGTTTAGGCGCGTATTTTACGATGGATTCCGGTATGATGAGGAAAGCGGCGGCTGGAAGGCTTTTGTGACTGCCTACCTTTTGGGGGCAGAAGGTGACGGGGAGGGAATGCCATGACAACAAGGGTGACAGAACGGGATAAAAAGCTGCTCTCCGGCCTTGGCGTATTCTGCGTGACGGTATTCTTCGTCTTTGCGGTGCTTACGCCGCTTAGCGATGCCAACAAAAGGCTTGAGGAGCAGATTAAGAGTAATGAGGAACGGATTGCGAAAATCCGGTTAAAGGAGGCGTCGCTTCCCGACGCGCGCCGGGAAAATGAAGAGCTGAGGGTCAGACTTAAGGAGGCGGGCGAAAAGATCAATCCCATGATGAAGAGCCGCGAGATCGACCGTATGCTGACGGACAGGAGCGCGGCGCACGGCCTGTCGGTTACGAGGCTTCAGATCGACATGCCTGAAACGCCGATAAATGCCGCGGGCTACGGCGGTGAGGACGAGGAGAGGAGCAATACGGACGGAGTGGACGCCGTGTGGAGCGCGCAGGTAGTCCTTGAGGTTTCCGGCATGGATGAGGCCCTGGATCGGCTGGTGGACGATCTGGCGCTTTCTGCTCCGGGAGTACAGGTGATGTCCTTAAGCTGGGACAAAGCCGAAGAGGAGAGCGGAGGGGATCGCCTCCTGGATCTTAGGCTCACGGTGCTGATGGTCGGGAGGGAGTAATGGACGATGGACGACAGGAGCGGAGATAAGGATTTTCGGATAGACGATCCATGGCAGATGAGTGTGGATCTTGGCGTGGTGCGGAGGATACCCTTTGAGATGGCGAGGAGACACGGTATGCTGGGCGTGGCGGCCGACGGTGATACCATCACGGTGCTGACGGATGACCCGTTAAATTTTTACGGTGTTGAGGAGATACGCCAGGTGACCGGCATGAACGTAAAGCTGCTCCTGTGCGGCAAAGAGGCGTTAGACGGGGCAATCCGCTATTATTACGCGGAGGCAGGGGCGAGAGAGGCGGTATCCGCGGTAAACGTCGGCCGTGATTCGGAGGCGGAGGAGTCTGAGATTTCGGACAGCGATGAGGAGGCGCCGGTGATCAACCTGTTAGAGAGCCTGGTCAGGCGCGCATTCCACAATAATGCCAGCGATATCCACATTGAGCCTTTTGAGGACAAGACGGTGATCCGCATGAGAATTGACGGCGCGCTTGCCCGGTTCGTCACATTGCAGAGGCATGTCCACGCGGCTTTGATCGCCAGAGTCAAGATCCTTTGCGATATGGACATTGCGCAGAGGCGCATCCCGCAGGACGGACATTTTCGCATGAAGGTCGATGGACAGATGATCAATATGCGCGTGTCGGTGATGCCGACGGTATTCGGCGAGAAGGCGGTTATCCGGCTCCTTGCCGGAAACATCCGGGTGGACAGTCCCGAAACCTACGGCATGCTGCGGGAGGATTATCAGAAGCTGACGAAAATGTTGCGGCTGCCGGGCGGTCTGATCTACATAACGGGCCCCACGGGTTCGGGCAAGACGACCACGCTTTATATGATCTTAAATGACCTTTCGGGGCGGCAGGTGAATATCTCCACCATTGAGGACCCGGTGGAGCAGAATCTTCGGGGCATCAATCAGAGTCAGGTAAACAATGCGGCCGGTATGACCTTTGAGACCGGTCTTCGAGCGATCCTGCGTCAGGATCCGGATATCATCATGGTCGGTGAGACGAGGGACAGTGAGACGGCGGTCATCTCCGTCCGCGCGGCGATCACGGGTCATCTGGTCTTAAGTACATTGCATACAAATGATGCGCTCTCTGCCATCGTCCGTCTCGAGGATATGGGCGTGGAGCCGTACCTCGTCGCCAATTCGCTTGTGGGAGTGGTGGCACAGCGGCTGATGCGCAAGCTGTGCCCGGAGTGCGCAAGGGAGGTTGACACCGATGAGGCAATGCGGGCCTATCTCGGGAGCGGCATTTCAAAGGTCAGGGTGCCGGTCGGCTGCGCACACTGTAATTATACCGGGTATTCGGGACGGATCGCGATCCATGAGATTGTGTATGTGGATAAGACTTTGCGCCGTATGATCGCGTCGAAAGCCGACATGGAGGATATGAGGCGCTACGCGCTTGAGACGCAGGGCATGAGGAGCCTCGGAGAGTGCGGAGCGAAGCTGGTAGCGAGGGGCGTGACCAGCATGGAGGAGCTTTTAAAGGTGGCTTTCTATGAGTAGGGAAAAGAGAGACGGGAGTTTTGTGAGGAAACGGCAGGAGGGCTCCGCCATGGTCGTGGTCATGTGTGTGATGCTTATCACGACGATACTGTGCCTGGAATTGCTGCTTGCCGCGTCTGCGTCTGCCCGGAATATCAGAAGGATCGGTGAGAGAACGCAGTGCCGCGTCAATGCGTATTCTGTATCGGGAGTGCTGATTGATGAGATCACAGGCGTTCCCGAATACGGAGATGTGACGGAGGACGGAGCGCTGCGCGAGGATGGGAACTCTGTCCGCTCACAGCTTCAGACCGCCTTTCACAAAATCGAAAATGGCGAGCGGAGGCTCGGGGAGAAGCTTGAGTATGAGCTCGCCCCCGGCACGCTTCCCGGAGAGACCATGGTGGATCTGTACTGGCTGGACGAAGGCGGAGACACCGATGAGACATCGGAAGAAATCCGCTCGGTGGACGCGTTTTCCCGGCCTGAAAATGCGGTACTCTGCCTGAAGGTGACAAGCACGGTGGGCGGGGAATCGAGCACGGTTTACAGCTACTTTAAGCCGGATGCACAGGCGGACACTGAAGCGGAGGACGGAGGAGGCGATGAGGAGCAAAGCAGCCGGAGCTTCCTTCGCCTGCGTTTTATCGGACATATGCGGGACAGGGGGTGAGACGGATGAAGGGGAGACAAAACTGTTCGGGGAGCGCGATGGTCGAGGTTTTAGCGGCGTTTTGCATCATGGTTCTTATCATAGGTATGTTCTCCCGCTCGATGAAGCTTGCCGGGACGATGCTGGAGCGCTCCGAGAGGACGCTCGCGGCGTGGCGCGACCTGGAGGGCGCCTGCTATCTCGAAGGAGCACCGGAAAACGCTGCGGAATCGCCGATTCCCGTGAGGACGGAGCAGGTGAGCCTGCGGTTTCTGAGGGAGGAAGGTTTCACGGTCGAGGGAGTGACCCTGCGGACGGTGGGCGGCGACGGCGGCCCGGCGCTTAAGGAAGTGGTGAGAGAGCATGAGAGCGACGAAGAAGAGTAAAAAGCGGTGGAGAGCCGTCCGTGACCGTATCGGCAGGAACTCATCGGGCTTCACCATGGCAGAGCTGATCGTGTCGTTTGCGCTGACCGGAATTTTCATGGTATCTGCCGCGGTTGTCATTACCGGAAGTGTGCGCATGGTGCGGCGTGTGGAATCAGCCTCGGAAGCGGCCACAGTGTGTAACCTGATCCTGGATGAGATATCCGGCGAGATTACGGCCGGTGAAACGGAATGCAGCTGGGAGGTCGGTGAAAGCGCTTACATAGGATATGTGATCGAGAAGCTGGAATTTTCCTGTCCGCAGCCGGCACAGCATCCGGATGTCATCCGCATTGATCTGACCGTAAAACATGGGAGAACCGGTTTTACTTACAGCGGCTATTGTTATGTAAAGGAATGATGATGAGAGATAAGCCGCATGGCTGAACTGTTACGAAATCAGTAGAAATTTGGCGCCGGATATGGTAAGATAGCTGTACAGGAGAGGAGACATGCAATTATGAATAAAGTAATTACCATCAGCCGTGAGTTCGGAAGCGGCGGACGTGAGATTGGATTTTGCCTTTCCGAGAAGCTCGGAATCCCGTTTTATGACAAGGAGATCATTTCTATGGCGGCGGAGGACAGCGATATCGCGGAGGAGGCATTCCGGGCAAATGATGAGATCATCGGAAGGAAAGTGCGGACGGAGCACGAGTATGTGTCCGCAAATCCGTTTTCCCCTCTTTATGAGATTCCGGTGTCAGACCAGATATTCCTGGCGCAGTCCCAGCTTATTCGGAAGCTGGCAAATCAGGGCCCGTGCGTGATCATCGGCAGGTGTTCCGACATCATTGTGGAGGATGGCTTCCATGTGTTCATCTGCGCGGGGATGAAAAAGCGCGTGGAGCGTATGCAGCAGCTGAAGCCGGGAGAGACGGCAAAGAAGCTCGAGGCGCGGATGCGGGAAATCGACACAAAGCGCCGGGATTATTATCAGTATTACAGCGGGAATGAATGGGGCAATCCGTGCAATTACCACCTGTGCTTAAACAGCGGAAGGCTGGGGGTGGAGCGGTGCGTGGAGATCATCGTGGACTGCGTAAAGAAAAAGGGCTGATCGTCAGCGGCAATTCTGTGACAGTTTAGCCATGCGGCTAAACTGTCACAGAATTCTCCCGCATGAGTGCAATCTCTGCGGCGTATCCGTCGAGCTCGTTCGGCGTTTCCAGATAAAATGGAAGCTCCTTAAGCGCCGGGTGGTTCACCACGCGTATCAGCGCATCTTTTCCGATGCAGCCATCGCCGATCTTTGCGTGGCGGTCCTTGTGGGCGCCCAGCGGATTTTTGCTGTCGTTTAAGTGGACTGCGCGCAGGCGTTTCAGCCCGATGACACGGTCGAATTCGTGCAGAACCTCGTCTAAGTGGTTCACGATATCGTAGCCGCCGTCCCAGACGTGGCAGGTGTCGAGGCAGACGCCCATGTGGTCGGATAAGGCTACGCGGTCGAGGATCTCCCGAAGCTCCTCAAAACGGCCGCCCACCTCGCTGCCCTTGCCCGCCATAGTCTCAAGAAGGACGGTGGTGCGCTGCTCCGGCTTTAAGATCCGGTTCAGCATATCGGCGATGTAGGCGATCCCCACCTCTGTGCCCTGTTTCACATGGCTGCCGGGGTGGAAATTATAGCAGTTGCCCGGCGTGTATTCCATGCGAGCAAGGTCGTCAGCCATGGTGTTTTGGGCAAACTCCCTTAAGCCCTCATCTGCGGAGCAGGCGTTCAGGGTGTATGGGGCGTGGGCGAGAATGTTTGCGATCCCGTGTTCTTTCGCAAAGGCAAGATATGCCTCCACGTCGGACGGCACGATCGCCTTGGCGTTTCCTCCCCGCGGGTTGCGGGTAAAGAACTGAAATGTATTTGCACCGATCTTAATTGCGTCCTTCCCCATGGCAAGGTAACCTCTGGAGGAGGATAAATGACAACCGATTCTAAGCATCTGTATTCTCCTGATTTTTATTTGTTCGGTCGCGGCGGGGCGTTTCGCTTTTGTTCGGTCGCCGGATGTAATGCTTTTTTCACAAGTTCAAAAAGCATTCACCGGTCTTCCTCACAGCAAATGTATACCCCGCTCCCTCGTAACTGGCTACTTCCGGCTGCAAAGCCCGGAAACGCCGCATGACTGGATTATTACTATACCCCATATAAAGAAAAAAGTAAAGAGAGACTTTTTTCGGAAAATATGTTAAAATAACCCTTATGCTATGTATGCAAAGGAGAGGAACAGATGACAGATTTTCTGGTAAAGATATTTGTGAAGGATCATGAAAATACGGAGGACGCGGAAGTGCGCACCCGCTACGGCATGATGGCGAGCGTGGTGGGTATTTTCTGTAACCTGCTTTTATTTACGGTAAAGCTTTTGACGGGACTTATGGTGAACAGTATTTCCGTTATGGCGGACGCATTCAACAACTTATCGGATGCGGCCTCGTCCATCATCGGCTTTGTGGGCGTGAAGATGGCTCAGAAGCCTGCGGACGAGCACCATCCCTTCGGGCATGGACGGATCGAGTACATCGCCGCGTTTATTGTGGCATTCATCGTCATTCAGGTGGGCTTCTCTCTGTTTAAGACTTCCGTTGGGAAAATCCTGCACCCGGAGGAGCTCGCTTTCAGTCTGCTGTCCGTTGGGATCCTGCTTATGTCGGTGTGCGTGAAGCTGTGGATGGCGGTATTTAACCGAAAGCTCGGAAAGAGGATTCATTCCACAGTGATGCTTGCGACGTCGGCGGACTCCCTGGGCGATGTGGGAGCTACCACCGCGACGATCATTTCAATCGTGGTCTTCGGGATTTTTCATATCAATATTGACGGGATCGTCGGGCTGGTCGTGTCTGTGCTCGTCATGGTCGCGGGTGTGAACATCGCGAAGGATACGCTGGCGCCGTTGATCGGCGAGGCCATTGACCCGAAGGTCTGCCGGCAGATTTCCGATTTTGTAGAAGGGTATGACGGCATAATCGGCACACACGACTTGATCGTGCACAATTACGGCCCCGGGCGAAGCATGGCGACGATCCATGCCGAGGTGCCGAGCGACGTGGATATTGAAGCCTCACATGAAGTCGTGGATAAGATCGAGCGGGACGCAATGCGGGCGCTCGGCGTATTTCTTGTGATCCATATGGATCCGGTGCAGACGGGAAATGAGCAGGTAAACCGCTTGAGGGAGCTTGCGACAGAGACGATCAAGGGACTCGATTCCAGACTGTCGCTGCACGATTTCCGCATCGTGGAGGGAACGAAGCGGATCAACCTGATCTTTGACCTGGTCGTGCCGCGGGAGTACACAAAAGAGATGCAGGATGAATTAAAACGCCAGGTATGCCGGAAAATAAGAGAGAAGGACGGACGCTGTTTTTGCGTCATCACCACGGAGTGCTCCTTCAGCATGGAGGAGCGCGGGTAGCGCGGGTGGAAAAGATGCCGGAATGACGTAATAAACGGGCGTACTGTCGCATTAAATGATCAGAGAGGGAATCCGGTTGAGCGACGAAGAACTGTTAAGAGGTGTGGCTCTCGGCGACAGGGAGGCATTCCATCAGCTTTATCAGAATACGGACAGGATCCTGTACAGCTTTATCCTGTCAATCCTGAAAAATCCTCAGGATGCGGAGGAAGTGATGCAGGAGACCTACCTAAAGGTCTGGAGCAGCGCGGCGGCGTACCAGGCCCAGGGCAAGCCTCTTGCGTGGATGTTTACGATTGCCCGGAATTTCTGCTACATGAAGCTTCGGGAGCGGAGGCGGGAGGCGGATGCGGACGCTTACGGCCTTGACGGCGAGGAGGCGGGGGAGGTGTGCCTTCCTCTTGAGAATCTCGCGGATGCGCTGACGCTTAAGGCGGCGTTTGAAATCCTGAAGGAGGAGGAGCGGGAGGTGGTGCTTTTGTACGCCTCGTCGGGACTGAAGCACAGGGAGATCGCGGAGGCGCTCGGGATGCCTCTCTCCACGGAGCTTTCAAAGTACAACCGTGCCGTGAAGAAGTTAAAGCAGTATCTGGGAGGTAACAGTTCAGTGTAGGACTTTGCAGCAAGTGCAAAGCCCTACCCTAAACTGTTATCATCAAAGCGCACTGTCCGAGCGAAGCGAGTTTGCGCGACTGGCGGCTAATCAGCGCGCGGACCGAGTAGGAAACGCAGCGTGTCACACGGGCTGTCTGTCCGGGAGCTGCGGCGTAAAATCCGCCGGAAACGCCGCATGGCTAAACTGTCACCAAATTTTCCTGAAAAAAGTGCTTGACGGCTGGCGGGCTATCGTGTATAATAATTTTCGTTGCAGTAATGGGCTATCGCCAAATGGTAAGGCAACGGACTCTGACTCCGTCATTTCAAGGTTCGAATCCTTGTAGCCCAGCTTGTCCCTGTAAAAAGAGAGGTCTGTCGCAAATTTGGCGGCGGCCTTTTTTTTAGCTCTTGCGCAATTCATTAAATTTACTATAATAGAAGCAGTAAACTAGGAAACGAGAGGAAGACAGATGTATTCATTTGACAGCCGGGTGCGTTACAGTGAGGTTGATGAGAACAGAGAGCTTACGCTGACCGGGATCATCAATTATATGCAGGACTGCTCCACCTTCCAGTCTGAGGGACTGGGGCTTGGCATCGATTATCTGGAGAGGGAGAGGCGCGCGTGGCTTCTGTCCGCGTGGCAGATCGTCATAGAGCGCTATCCGAAGCTTGGCGAGGAGATCACGGTGAGCACCTGGCCCTATGATTTTAAGGGCATATACGGCTACCGGAATTTCACGATCCGGGACAGCGCAGGCGAATGCCTTGTGAAGGCAAACTCCACATGGTTCTTCTTTGACACGGAGGCGGGACGCCCGGTGCGCCCGGAGCCGGCCCATATCGAGGCCTACCGGGTCGGCGAGGAGGACAGGCTTGATATGGAGTATGCGCCGCGGAAGGTTTCCCTCCCGGAGAATTACGAGGAGAAGCCCGCTGTGCGCGTGGCGCGGCATCACATTGATACCAACCACCATGTCAACAACGCGCAGTATGTAGAGATTGCCAGGGAGTTCCTTCCGGAGCGTATGCGAATCCGGGAGCTTCGGGCAGAATATAAAAAAGCCGCGCTGCTGGGAGACGTGATCATTCCCAGGGTGAGTTGCGCGGACGGCGTATACACGGTCGCGCTCTGCGACGGGGAGGGCGCCCCCTATGCGCTCGTGTGGCTTCGCACAGGCGGGGCGTGACGCGCCGCGGTGAAAATAAGCGGAAGAAAGAGAGAATCCGATGATAGAGTTAGGAAAGATGCAGACGCTTGTGATCTTAAGGGAAAAGGATTTTGGAGTGTATTTAGGCGAGCCGGGCGATGAGGAGCACGCGGTGCTCCTGCCGAAAAAGCAGGTTCCACAGGGGGCGGCGCCGGGGGACTCTGTGGAGGTGTTCATTTACAGGGATTCTAAGGATAGGCTGATCGCCACGACCGCCGTTCCGAAGATTCAGGTGGGGCAGACCGCGGTGCTGCCCGTAAAAGAAGTGGCAAAGATAGGAGCTTTTCTCGATATGGGGCTTGAGAAGGATCTTCTGCTGCCGTTTCGTGAACAGAGCCATAAGGTGCGCCCAGGTGAAAACTGCCTCGTTGCGCTGTATGTTGACAAGAGCGGGAGGCTTGCGGCGACGATGAAGGTCTACCCCTACATGAGCGCGGATTCCCTTTACAGTAAGGATGACAGGGTGGAGGGCACGATCTATGAGATCAATGAGGAGCTGGGGGCGTTTGTGGCTGTGGACAACCGCTATTACGGCCTGATTCCGAAGAGGGAGCTTCACGGCGGGTTTTATGCGGGTGATACGGTCAGCGCCCGCGTGGTGAAGGTGAGGGAGGACGGAAAGCTCGACTTAAGCCCCCGCGAGAAGGCATATATGCAGATGGATGCGGACGCGGAGCTGATCTTAAAGGTGATCGACGAGTTTGACGGCGTGCTGCCGTTCAATGACAAGGCGAGGCCGGAGACGATCGAGCGTGAGCTCCATATGAGCAAGAACGCGTTTAAGCGCGCGGTCGGAAGGCTTCTTAAGGAAGGAAAGATCCGGATAACGGAAAAAACCATAGAGAGGTTATGACAGGAGGTCGGCTTTGGACACGATAGAATACTATAATAAGTATGCGTCGCTGATTTTTGAGGATACGGTGGGGCGCGATCTTAGCGGAGTGCGCGGCGAGTTTCTCGCGCTCCTTGAGGAGGGAGACACAGTCCTTGACCTGGGCTGCGGCTCGGGGAGAGACAGCCTTGCGTTTTACGAGCAGGGCTTTGATGTGACGCCGCTTGACGCGTCGGAGGAGATGTGCAAGCTGGCGGAGATACATACCGGCCTCGAGGTGCTCAATATGAGATATGAGGACATGGAGTTCGAGGAGGCGTTCGACGGGATCTGGGGGAATGAGGCGCTCATCCATCTCCCGAAGGACGAGCTTCCCGGCATTCTCACAAAGCTGACCCGGGCGCTGTGCCGGGGCGGGCTCCTCTTTCTCTCATTTCAGGAGGGAAGCTTTGAGGGGGCGAGGGGAGAACGCTTTTTCTGCGAATATTCCGGGGAGGAGCTGGAGAGAATCTTAAGGGGAACCGGACGCCTGGAGATTTTAAAACTCTGGACGACGGACGATGAGAGCCGGGACGGGGGCGGTAAGCTCTTAAACGTTCTGGCGAGGAAAATCTCCTGACAGAGAGGAAAGTCCGCATGGATTTAAAAAGGAAATCCCCGGCGTTTGAGTACGCGGTGATCCTGCTCGGCGCGTTCATCATGGGATTTGCCATCAAGAATATTTATGCCCCGGTGAATCTGGTGACCGGCGGTGTCTCGGGCATCGCGATCATCCTGAGAGCTAAGGCCGGGATTCCGCTGTGGGTCACGAATACGATCCTTAATATTCCGCTGTTTCTCGTCTCAGTGAGGCTTAAGGGCTGGCGCTTTTTAAAGCGAACCATGGCCGCGACGGCGGCGGTATCGGTGTCTTTATATGTGCTGCCCGAGCTCCCGTTTCTGATGGACGATCTGTTTCTGACGGCGCTGTTCGGAGGTCTTATCAGCGGTGTGGGCGCGGGGCTTGTGTTTTCATGTCAGGCGACCACCGGCGGTACGGATATGCTGGCGGCGCTCATTCAGCGGAAGCTCCCGCACTACAGCATCGCGCAGATCATGCAGGTGTTAGATGCGATCGTTGTGCTCGTCGGTGCTTCTGTCTTCGGGATCACCTACGCGCTCTACGCGCTCATCGCGATTTTCGCGGTGGTGAAGGTGTCTGACGGGCTGATCGAGGGCTTAAAGTTTTCCAAGGCGGCGATCATCATCTCGGAGAAAAGCGGGGAGATCGCCCAGGCCATTATCCACGAGCTGGACCGCGGCGTGACGGGGCTTGACGCGCGCGGGATGTACTCCGGGGCACAGAAGAATGTGCTGTTCTGCGTGGTCTCAAAGAAAGAAATTGTACAATTAAAGGACCTCGTTGTTGGGCATGATTCACAAGCTTTTGTGATCGTCAGCGACGCAAGAGAGGTTTTGGGCGAGGGATTTATCGAATATCGACAGTAAAAGCGGGCTTTTTTCAGCCTGCTTTTGTAATTTTCGGCAATTTTTTTTCTGTTTGAGCAATTTGGACAAAAAAGGGAAATGGGATTTGGGCATTTGCCATATGGAAGAAAAAATTTCTCTGTTGTATGATAATTACACATAGAATCATTAAGATGCTCATTCAGGAGGAGAAGAAAATGGCTAGTTTATCACTCAAAAACGTAACAAAGAAATATCCGAATGGATTTGTGGCAGTAAAGGATTTTAACCTTGAGATTGCGGACAAGGAGTTCATCATTTTCGTGGGACCGTCCGGATGCGGTAAGTCCACGACGCTGCGTATGATCGCGGGTCTGGAGGATATTTCTTCCGGTGAGATGTACATCGACGGCAAGCTGGTGAACAATGTGGAGCCGAAGGACAGGGATATCGCGATGGTATTCCAGAACTACGCCCTGTATCCGCACATGACGGTATATGATAATATGGCATTCGGCCTGAAGCTGAGAAAGACCCCGAAGGAGGAGATCGACAGGCTGGTTCAGGACGCGGCGAGGATTCTTGATCTGTCCCACCTGCTTGACAGAAAGCCGAAGGCGCTCTCCGGCGGTCAGAGACAGCGCGTGGCGATGGGCCGTGCGATCGTGAGAAACCCGAAGGTATTTTTGATGGACGAGCCGCTCTCCAACCTGGACGCGAAGCTGAGAGGCCAGATGCGCATTGAGATCTCGAAGCTGCACCAGAGACTGCAGGCGACGATCATCTACGTTACCCATGACCAGACCGAGGCTATGACACTCGGCACGAGGATCGTCGTTATGAAGGACGGCGTGGTTCAGCAGGTTGACTCGCCGCAGAATCTGTACGACAAGCCGTGCAATAAGTTCGTTGCGGGCTTTATCGGCGCACCGCAGATGAACCTGATCGACGCGACGGTCGGCAAGGACGGCGCAGATGTTACCCTGACCTTTGACGGGCATACTATCGCGCTCCCGCAGGAGAAGGGAAAGGCGCTTGAGGAGAAGGGATACATAGGCAAGGTCGTTACACTGGGTATCCGCCCGGAGGATCTGCATGACGAGGAGGCATTCCTGGCAGCATCTCCGAAGAGCGTGATCGACGCGACGATCCGTGTGTACGAGCTGCTCGGCGCGGAGGCATATCTCTACTTTGACGTGAATGAGGCGAACTGCACCGCGCGCGTAAATCCGCGCACCGCGGCGAGACCCGGCGATACCGTGAAGCTTGCGCTCGACTTAAGCAAGATCCACGTGTTCGACAAGGACACCGAGCAGGTTATCACCAACTAAACGTAACTGTTTAGGACGGCGGGAAACGCAGCGTGTCACACGGGGCTGTCTGTCCGGGCGTAAGCGGCTGGGGATAGCCAGTTCCGAGGGAGCGGGGCAAACCTTACCGTGAGGAAGACCGGTGAACACTTTTGCGAGCCATGCGAGCAAAAGTTTTACATCCGGCGACCGAACAAAAGCGGAAACCTCATCCGCGACCGAATAAAAGAAAAATGGCTGAACTGTTACGAAAAAGGAGCAGGCGAGTGTCATACTCGCTTGCTTTTTTTTACATTTTGCATTAAGATATAAGATAAGGGTCGTTTTAAGTTTGTGAATTTATACAATGCCATAAAGCACCGGGCAAATCCAGGATAAGGAGAGTGTATTATGATTTCAAACCAGATTTTGCAGACAACCATAGACGGTCTTAAGGGGATCACCAGAATCGACCTGTGCATCTGTGACACGGAAGGCAAGGCGTTATCATCTACATTCCCCGATGCGGAGGAGTATGAGCGCGACGTTCTCGCTTTCGTGGATTCGCCGGCGGACAGCCAGGTAATCCAGGGGTGTCAGTTTTTTAAGGTGTTTGACGACCATCAGCTCGAGTACATCGTGCTCGCGAAGGGCGGCAGCGACGACGTGTATATGGTGGGGAAGCTGGCGGCCTTCCAGATACAGAACCTTCTGGTAGCATACAAGGAGCGGTTTGATAAGGACAACTTCATCAAAAATCTTCTTTTAGACAATCTGCTTCTGGTGGACATTTACAACCGCGCCAAAAAGCTGCACATCGAGACGAATGTGAGGCGCGTCGTGTACCTGATCGAGACGGAGCACGAAAAGGATGTGAATGCGCTCGAGACCGTGCGCAGTCTGTTTGCCGCGAAGACGAAGGACTTTATCACCGCTGTGGACGAGAAGAACATTATCCTGGTGAAGGAGGTAAAGCCGGACGAGAATTATGAGGCGCTCAATAAGACGGCCAACACGCTCCTTGATATGCTCAACACCGAGGCGATGACGAAGGTGCATGTGGCATACGGCACGGTGGTGAACGACTTAAAGGAGGTCTCCCGCTCCTACAAGGAGGCCAAGATGGCGCTCGATGTGGGCAAGATCTTTTACAGCGGCAAGAACGTGGTGGCATACAGCAACCTGGGGATCGGACGCCTGATCTACCAGCTTCCGCTTCCGCTGTGCCGCATGTTTATCAAGGAAATCTTTGAGGGCAAGTCGCCTGATGAGTTTGACGATGAGACATTGACGACCATCAACAAGTTCTTTGAGAACAGCCTGAATGTGTCCGAGACATCCAGACAGCTCTACATCCACCGGAACACGCTAGTCTACCGGCTGGACAAGCTGCAGAAGAGCACGGGGCTTGATCTGCGGGTGTTCGAGGACGCGATCACGTTCAAGATCGCACTGATGGTTGTAAAATATATGAAATACATGGAGAGCCTGGATTACTGAACATGATTGAGATAAGGAATTTGAGCAAGACATATGCGACCGGGAGCAAGGCGCTGCAGGGTATCAATATCACGATCGACGACGGGGAGTTTGTGTTCATTATGGGGCGCAGCGGCTCCGGCAAGTCTACGCTGCTTAAGCTCCTTTTGAAGGAGACGGAGCCCACTTCCGGCCACATTATCGTCAATGACATGAATTTACAGAAGATGCCGCGCAGATATATACCGAGATACCGCAGGGAGCTCGGGGTCATTTTTCAGGACTTCCGCCTTTTGAAGGATCGGAACGTATTTGAAAATGTGGCCTTTGCGCAGCGTGTGATCGGCGCTTCCGCAAGGAGTATCCGGGAGTCCGTGCCGGAGATGTTAAAGCTGGTAGGGCTGTCTGCCAAGTACAAGGCGCTGCCGCAGCACCTTTCCGGCGGGGAACAGCAGCGGGTGGCGATCGCGCGGGCGCTGATCAACCGGCCTGAGGTGCTCCTTGCCGATGAGCCGACGGGCAATTTGGATCACGAAAACGCCGTCCAGATCATGAAGCTTTTGGGTCATATCAATGAGCTCGGCACCACGGTCGTGGTTGTCACGCACAGCCATGAGCTCGTGGAGCAGATAGGCGGACGGGTGATCACCCTGGAGCGGGGGCGGATGATCAGCGACGAGACGAAGGGTGGACAGAGCGGTGAGAATTAGTACATTGTGGTATTGCCTGAAGCAGGGCATGAAGAATATATGCAGAAATATCTGGTTTTCTCTCGCGTCGGTGGCGACGATTTCTGCGTGTATTTTTTTGTTTTGCATGTTTTTTTCGATTATTGCGAATATTCAGAATATGGTGCGCCATGTGGAGAGCACGGTCGGCGTTACGGTGCTGTTTGACGAGGATTTAAGCGAGGAACAGATACTCGCTCTCGGGCAGGAGATCGGCCGGAGGCCGGAGGTGAAGCGGATGCAGTACGTCTCTGCCGAGGAGGCATGGGACGGATTTAAGAAGGAGTATTTTGCAGGCAGGGAGGAACTGGCCGAGGGCTTTGCCGAGGACAATCCCCTGGCGGGCTCTGCGACCTACGAGATCTACTTAAACGACATCGCCGGGCAGGACGGCCTCGTATCATATTTACAGGGTCTTGACGGCGTGCGCCAGGTCAATTATTCCAACACGGCGGTTGCGGGCTTCTCGAGCTTTAACAGGATCATCGGTGTGCTCTCCGCGGGAATCATCGGGGTCTTGCTGGCGGTGGCGGTGTTTTTGATCAACAATACGGTTTCCGTGGCGGCTGCGTTCCGCTGGCAGGAGTGCCAGATCATGCGTCTGGTCGGAGCGACGAATTTTATGATACGGGCTCCGTTCATCGTGGAGGGCGTGGCGCTCGGACTGGTGGGAGCGGCGCTCCCCCTGGCAGGCATCTATGTGCTGTACACCAGGGGCGTCGTGTATCTGACGGAGCGCTTTCGGATCCTCTCGAATATGTTTTACTTTGTGCCTGTTGAGGATATTTATCCGGTGATGATCGGGGTCGCGCTGGCGCTTGGCGTGGGTATCGGCTTTTTCGCGAGCTTTTTTGCGATTCGGAAATACTTAAGAGTGTAGAAGAGGCAGGATGATGCAGAGAATGGAACATACAAAGCATGAAAAGACAGGGGGAAAGCGGCTCGCGTTCGCGGCGCTTGCGTTTGTGCTGGCGGCGGCGGGCATCCGTCCAGCGTACGCCACGAGGCAGGAGGTGGAGGACGCCAAAAAGACGGTGAGCTCGATTGAGGCGGAGAAAAAGAAGTTGGAGAGCAGCTTAAAAAACCTGGAGGGGCTAAAAAGTGACGCGGCGGCTTATGTAAAGCAGCTCGACCAAAATCTGGAAGAGTTAAACGGGGAGCTCAATGTGCTCGCGGGACAGATCAAGAAAAAGGAGAGTGAGATTTCCGCGACGCAGCAGCAGCTTGAGGCGGCGAGACAGTTGGAAGAAAAGCAGTATGTGGATATGAAGCTGCGCATCAAGTACATGTATGAGCGTGGGGATACCAGCTACATCGACATGCTTTTGCAGTCGGATGATATGGTGCAGCTTATGAACAGGGTGGAGTATATCCGAAAGATCTCCGAGTATGACCGCAGGAAGATGGATGAGTATGAAGAGACGAGGGATTCCATCGCGGCGCATGAGGAGACGCTCAACGAGGAGCATGAGGAGCTTTTGGGGCTGAAAGCCCAGACGGAGGCGAAGCAGCAGTCCGTGGAGACGTTAGCTGCCGAGAAAACGAAGGAACTGAAAAATTTTGAGAGCCAGATCCACATGACGCAGGGGCAGATCAGCGCGTACGAGAAGGACCTAAAGGAGCAGGAAAACAGGATAAAGAAGCTCGAGGCGGAGATCAAACGCAAGGAGGAGGAGGCCAGAAAAGCGGCCGAGGCGGCTGGAAAAACGTATAAAGTTGCCAGTCTTGGGGATATTAATTTTAAGTGGCCGTGCCCATCGAGCAGCCGCATTACCTCCGTGTTCGGGGCGAGGGAGATACCGACAGAGGGCGCTTCCTCAAATCACCAGGGCATCGACATCAGCGCGAGCACCGGCTCGGCTGTCGTGGCGGCGGCGTCCGGCACTGTCGTGGTCTCTACATACAGCTATTCGGCCGGAAATTATATCATGCTCAACCATGGCGGCGGCATTTACACGGTGTACATGCACTGCTCCGAACTCCTTGCCTCAGAGGGGCAGGAGGTGAAGCAGGGCGAGACCATCGCCAAGGTGGGCTCTACCGGTTATTCCACCGGCCCGCACCTGCATTTCGGGATTCGGGCAGGCGGGCGGTATGTGAATCCGCAGAATTATGTGAGCCCGTAAATTGGGAAGTGAGGTGAAAGCGTTGGACAGAGAAAATAAGGGTATTGGAAAATTCTGGAAGGGAGTTCTGGTCGGCACATTGGTGACTGCGTTTGCGGGCCTTGTGATCGTCGGCGTAGCCACCGGCATTTCCGTGATCGGGCGCGCCGTTATGGAAAATCAGGTCCAGGAGCAGATCGCGGAAAGCTCCGCGGCTTCGGAGAGCGAGCAGCAGAAGCTGAATATGAGGGCGATCGGGCGCAAGATTAATACTCTGGAAAAGGTTGTGGATCAGTATTTCCTCTTTGACGAGGATATGCAGGGGATGGAGGACGGCATTTACAAGGGGATGCTCGCGGGACTCAAGGATCCCTATACGGTCTACTATACGCCGGAGGAATATGAGGCTCTGGGCGAGGAGACGGAGGGGGTCTACTGCGGGATCGGCGTGCTGGTGAGCCAGAATATCAAGTCCGGTATCGTGACGGCGCTCAGGGTATTCCCCGGCTCCCCGGCGGAGGAGGCCGGCATGAAAAAGGGCGACATCCTCTATAAGGTCGGGGATATTGAAGCGACAGGCGAGGATCTTGATATGCTGGTGCAGGAGCACATCCGGGGCGAGGAGGGCACCTTCGTGGATCTGACGGTGTTGCGGGACAGCGAGGAGATTCCGCTCCATATCGAGCGCCGCATGGTTGAGGTGGCGACGGTGGAACACCGGCTTTTGGAGGACAAGACAGGATATATTATGGTGACCCAGTTCGACACGGTGACGGGGGCGCAGTTTATCTCCGCGGTCGACGACCTGGAGGCGCAGGGAATGGAACGCCTCGTCATTGACCTTCGGGACAATCCGGGCGGCGTCCTGGAATCCTGCGTGCAGATGGCGGCGTATGTGCTGCCGGACGATCAATTTGACGGCACGATCTTAACTACGGCGGATAAGAATGAGAAGGGCGACCGCTATTTCAGCGCGGACGGAAAAGTCCGGTACGAATCGGACGGCGCGCCGGTTCGGAATCCGTATTTCCCGATGGAGGACGGGCATGAGCTTAATATTCCCATCGCGGTGCTGATCAATGGAGAGTCCGCGAGCGCGTCGGAGGTATTTGCCGGGGCGCTTCAGGACTACGGCGTCGCAAAGCTGGTGGGGACGACCTCGTTCGGGAAGGGGATCGTGCAGAGCCTGTTTCCGCTTACGGACGGCTCTGCCGTGAAGATCACGACCGCCCACTACTACACCCCGGCGGGGCATGACCTCCATAAGAAGGGCCTCACCCCGGATGTAGAGGTCGAGCAGGTGCTCGACGAGGAACTCACCGGGGAATATGATATACCGTTTGAAAAGGATAATCAGCTTCAAAAGGCGGTTGAGGCGCTTACAGATCAAGCTTCAGATCCCCAGGCCTGATCCATCCGACCTTTCTGAGCAGCTCGCCGAATACGAGGCTGAGCACAGCGGGAAGAATAAAACATACGAGAAGGATTCCGAGCCACATACCGGCTCCGCCGCCCATGGCGGTGTAGATTCCGATCGGTCCGACTAAGCCGCAGGTTCCCATGCCGGAGCCTGCGGCAATGTTTTCCAGGCGGAAGGCGCAGGTGGCGACGGGGCCTGTGATCAGGGAGGCGAGGGTCGGCGCGATCCAGATGCGCGGATTTTTGACGATATTTCCCATCTGGAGCATGGAGGTTCCGAGCCCCTGTGCGAGCAGCCCGCCAAACCCATTTTCCCGGTAGCTTAATACGGCAAATCCGATCATCTGCGCGCAGCAGCCGGCTGTGGCCGCGCCGCCGGCAAGGCCGTCAAGGCTTAACATAATGCAGATGGCGGCGCTGCTGATGGGCAGGGTCAGGGCAATGCCGACCAGGGCGGATACCAGCATTCCCATGAGGAAGGGCTGCAGCTCGGTGCCGGTCTTTATAAGATTGCCGAAGGCGGACATAAATGCGGAGACGCCGGGGCCCGCGAACTGTGCGGCCAGTACGCCGGAGATGATGGTGACGCCGGGCGTTATGAGGATATCCACGCGCGTCTCCTTTGACACCAGCTTGCCGAGCTCTGTGGCGATAACGGTGGCGATCAGGGCGCCGACCGGCCCGCCGAGATCGTTGCCGGCAATGCCGACGGCGGCGGCGGAGAAGAGCACAAGCTGCGGGGCCTGTAAGGCGTAGGCGATGGAGATGCCGAGCGCCGCGCCGGTGGCCGACTTACAGTAGCCGGCGATGGTGTTAAACAGCGCCACATGGGTCTTGTCTCCGAGCGTCCCGAAGATGGTGCCGATCAGGAGCGACGCGAACAGGCCGAATGCCATTGCGCCGAGTGCGTCGATAAGGTAGGTCTTTACCGAGATGTTGATATTCT
Organism: Clostridium sp.; assembly: GCA_004554205.1. Lineage (GTDB taxonomy): Bacteria > Bacillota > Clostridia > Lachnospirales > Lachnospiraceae > Brotaphodocola. The sequence goes on along the minus strand of SFNH01000002.1, from coordinate 478 downwards.
TCTTTTTCAGAAATGCTTTTACGCCTGTCTGTTCCATAATAAACCTCCTTCGTAACTGTTCAGTACCCTCACAGTTACTCTCCTTCTATTATTATCAAGCAGCAAATATTCCGTAACAGTCTGGCTGAACGGCTGAACGGCTGAACGGCTACCACATTTGACTTCCCGGGTCAAAGCAGTTGTGAGTTATCTTAGCATATTTTTTACAAAATGCAAGAGAAAGATGAAAGATTGTTAAAAAAATATCATACATATTCAGCACCCTCACAGTTACGAGCAAAAATCCATGAAAATTGCCTCCGGCAATGGGATTTTTGCCTATAACCACCACGTTTTCTTACGGTCAGCGCAGTAAATGCGCAGACCTACTGAACAGTTACAAAATATCAATATCAAATAAGCGAAAATGAAGTTCCTAACTGAACAGTATTTTCAATATTTGGCAGGTTGTGATATACTGTTTTTATCAAAAAGTCTG
>SFNH01000182.1 GCA_004554205.1 Clostridium sp. | reverse complement strand
AGAGTAAGACCCCTTGAAGACGACGAGGTAGATAGGGCAGAGGTGGAAGCACGGTAACGTGTGGAGCTGACTGTCACTAATAGGTCGAGGGCTTAACCATAAGGTTTAGGGAGCGGTTAAAGAAGGCTAAGAAGCCTATGAATGACCGCGGTTTGTTAAGAACGGATGAAATTCAATATGCGGTTTTGAGGGTACATACCCATTTGAGAGATTGGAATATCGCTATTCCAATCTCTGTTTTTTTAAATTACAAATAATAATTTACCCATACAGTTCCCCGATTCCCGAGACGCCCACATAAATGTGCGAGAGCTTATACCAGGTCGGGAAATCGATTACTCCGGTAACTGGAAGCCCGAAGATAGACTGGAATTCCCGGACTGCTGCTGCAGTTGCGGGACCGTAGATGCCGTCCGGCGTCACCCGTGGGATCGCCGAGTACACCGAGGCAACCGCATCAAGCTGTTCCTGCGCCTGCTGTACCTTTTGTCCTGTGGAGCCGATCGTTAAGTCATATCCGGGGAAGGAGGCAGGAATCCCCGAAATTTCTTCTGCGTTGTTGATATAGATGCTCTCTCCGTAATAATTCCGCAGAATCTCAATCGGACTGTAGCCGCGCTCTCCGAGGGAGCAGGAGCCCCACTGTGTCATCCAGCCGCGGTTTAAGCACTGTACCTGGCGTCCGTCGCAGTACTGGGTCAGAATGGGCTGTTTCACATCAGGTCGTGACAGATAATTGTCAAAAATCTCATCCACAATGACGGAGATGCTCTCGAAGATATTTCTTCCATTGATCCACTTGTGATCGAATGCCGTGGACGAGGTGATCGTGAAATCGTAGCCGCGGTTCCGGTAATGCTCCGTGTATACACGGTTTAACGTAAAGCTCATGATCGCGAGGACATTGGCGGTGATGGTGCTCTGGGGCCAGGTGGCGTAGATCTCACTGGATGCCACATTCTTGATGTAATCGCGGTACGGAACGTAAAAGTCGGGGGCGGAGGCGTCGCTGGGAACGCCGTCGTGCACTACCACAGTCTGCGGGACTACTACGCGGCTTAAGACAATCTCCCCCGTCTCTCCAACCGGCTGAATCTCCGGCTCGGCAATCTTCGGCGGATAATGTCCATAGAGTGTGTGGTCCGGTATCAGGATGGGATTTTCTACCGCTTCCGGGTCTGTCTCCGGCTCCATGCGCACCGGCTGGATTGCGGTGGCGTTCGGGAGGATCTCCGTGCCCTCGATGGTGACCGGCTTAAATCCCGGTGCGCTGATGCGCAGATTATAGTCCGAATAGGGCTGTATATCGCCCGGTTCCAGGCTGTATTCTAACGGCGGCGCCGAGAGCGCTATCTGCTCGGTCTGTCCGGAAGAGTTGGTGGTCACCTCCTCCAGTGTATTTTCCGGCCTCTCAGAGTAGGAGATCGTGACCCGTGCATTCTGAATCGGAAAGTTGTTCGTCATGTTTACCACATTGACCTGTAAAAGACCGCTGGAGGTAAGCTCCGTGGCGGCGGCTCTCATACTTTTTCGCATAAAATTCCCCGGTTTGCGTGTTTATTAGTAGTATATTGCGGCAAAATCCAAAAAGAACCGCCCGAAAAGCAAAATGGACGATGGACAGCTATTTACAAAACAGAGAATATCATGTATAATAAAAACGTTGTTTCTTTGGAGACGTAGCGAAGCGGCCGTAACGCGGCGCACTCGAAATGCGTTTATCGGTTCATCCCGGTACGAGGGTTCGAATCCCTCCGTCTCCGCTTTCCTTTGGAATAAAATGAGCTGTAAAAACAGCTCATTTTTTATTTTCCTATTTACAGCGCAGCCGGAAATATGTTAAGCTAAAAGAAGCAAGATCAGGAGGCGGAACATGATTAAACTGGTGGTATCAGATATTGACGGAACCCTGCTTCAGGACGGCGGACATGAGCTGAATCCGGAACTGTTTGAGGTGATCTTAAAGCTGCGCGGGCGGGGAATGCAGTTTGCGGCGGCAAGCGGCCGCCAGTGGGCGAGCATTGAGGCGGTGTTTGAGCCGATCAAGGAAAAGATCTTCTATCTGGCGGAGAATGGCGCCTATGTCGGCTGTCACGGGCGTATGCTGTTTACCAGCCCGATCGACAGAGAACTGGTCAATGAGATGGTGCAGGATATCCGGGAGGACGGTCTGATCGCGGTTTTAAGCGGGCCGGACGTGGCGTATCTTGATGATTCGGACCCCGAAATCTACCGCTGGCTGGTGGAGGGCTACAAGTTCCGCGTGAAGAAAGTGGACGATCTGATTAAAGTGGACGATACGATCATCAAGGTTTCCGCCTACCGAAAGTCGGATATCGAATCGCATACGGTGCGTATCCGTGAAAAATACCAGGAGAGGCTGAAACTGGCGATCTCCGGCGATATGTGGCTGGACGGTATGGCACAGGGCGTCAACAAGGGACAGGCAGTGAAGCTTTTGCAGGACAGCCTGGGGATCAGGCCGGAGGAGACGATCGTGTTCGGCGACCAGTTAAATGACATCGAGATGCTCAAACAGGCGTATTACAGCTTTGCCGTCGGAAACGCCAGAGCCGAGGTGAAGCAGGCTGCCAGGTTTGAGGCGGACAGAAACACGCGGGACGGGGTATTAAAAATACTGAAACTTCTTTTATAAAATACTATGATGTTGGGGTCAAAAGGTATTTTGACCCCTATGATACCGGATTTCTCCGCACTTTGTGCTCCCGAAATCCTAAAAACATTCGGAATTCGCTCATT
>SFNH01000181.1 GCA_004554205.1 Clostridium sp. | reverse complement strand
ATTAAAGCTGGATCAGATGAAGTCCTTTACCGCAGAGAATAATTACAAAGCTGCTGCGGAGATTGCGGACACGATCAACTGGAATAAAATAAAAAACGTCAACGCACTGATTAAGGCGGGAGAAATCTACGAGAATGTGGGGAGATATGAGGAGAGCAGGGATATTCTGCTCATGGCGTATGACAGATCCCCGATCGGACGAATGATTATCTACCGGCTCGCGGAGGTTGCCATCAAGATGGGGAACTGCGAGGAAGCGAGAGACTACTATCAGGAATTCGTGGAGATTGCCCCGCACGACAATCTCAAATACGTTCTGCGCTACGAGATCAGTAAGGCGGAGGGCGCCGATCTGCAGACGCTGATCGGAATACTTGAAGAATTAAAAGAGCAGGAATATTCCGAGGAGTGGGCGTTTGAGCTGGCATGCCTTTACCATAAGGCAGGGATGAGTGAAAAATGCATCGACGCCTGCGACGAGCTGATTCTCTGGTTCGGAGACGGACCTTATGTGGAGCGGGCGCTGGAGCTTAAGATGCTCTATCAGCCGCTGACCAGACAGCAGGAGGAGAAGTACCGGCAGTTCCGCCTCAAAAAAGAGGGTGTTGTGGAAGTGCGGCCGGAGGACGACCTTGAGTCCGGCGAGATTGTGAGCGAACCGGTGCAGATACCGAAGGTAAAGCTTTCACCGGAGCGTTTTAATACACAGAATCTGCAGGATGAACTCCGCAGGAACATGGTGCAGATCATGGAAGCGACCGACAAGGAAAAGGTCGAGGACAGTATGGATACGATCAAGAAGCTCGTGGAGGAGATTCCGTATCTTCAGCTTCCCAAGGAGGAACCGCTGCCGCAGGATACGATCGAGATGCCCCATATCGAGACGGATGCAGAGATTGACAACTCGCTCAAGAGCAATTTTAAAGAGCTTCTTGCAGAGGATTATGACGGACAGATCAGCATGTATGTTCCGGATAAGGGAGCTGCAGAGCCGCAGGTAACGGGACAGATGAGCATTGATGAGGTGCTTGCAGACTGGGAGAAGACCAAGCGTGCGGCAGAGACCGCGCTTGAGGAGGCGAAGCAGCGCAAGCTGGAATCCGCGAAGGCGCGTGCACTGCAGGAGGCAGGCGATATCATGGAGCGTCTGGTGGATGTGATCCCGAAGCTTGACTCCGGACTGACGCCGAAGGATCTGCTGGATGAAGAGTATCTGGGCGGTCAGCCGATTGCCGATGATAAGGCGGCTGAGATGGTGGCGAACATGAACCAGATCTTACAGCAGGAGATCGACCGCCTATCCTCCGAGAATGCGAGAATGGATGAACAGCTTGCGGCGGCAAGCGCGCCGGAGGCAGCAGGTGTGGCAGAGCTACAGGAAGCGTTACAGCAGGAGGACGCAGATTCCTGGGGGAACGGCATCACAGAGCTGGCACAGAGTCCGTATGAGATGGAATCAGGTGCGGAGCAGTTTACGCCGGAGGCAGCATATGAACCACATGCAGAAGCGGTATACGGAGCGGAGACAGAGCCGGTATACGCACCGGAGACAGAGCCGGTATATGAGCCGCAGACAGGGACGGTATATGAACCGCAGACAGATGCGGTGGTAAGTGAGACGGAGCCGGTAGATGCGGCAGGAAGCTTTGGCGGAACCGTGGAACCGGAGAGTCCGGACAGCTATACCGAAGAGGCAGACCCGGATATGTTTACTCTGGGAGCTGATGTAAAGGCGCTTCTGGCAGAGGAAGCGGCGGCAAAAGACACGGCGCAGCCGCAGGCGGCGACGGAAGAGCCGGAGGAGACAGACGGCTTTGCCGGAGTGGAAGAGCCGGATATTGCGGCATTGGGAGCCGATGTCCAGGCATTGATGGAAGAGCAGAAGATACAGCCGGAGGACGAGGAACTTCCGAAGGCGGAGAAGTCCGGCGGAAAGCCGGCAGGCGGGGGACATCCGAAGAGCGGAGCCTCAAAAGTGAAAGCGGCAGACGACGTGCTTCCGAAGATCGAGGAGCCGGAGGAGGAAGGACATCAGGCAATCACCCGGCTTTCCAAAGAGCAGAGGGAGATTTTTACATACTTTGTGCCGATCAAGGGAATGGAACAGCAGCTGTGCCAGGCGCTTACGGGAGCAGCGGCAAGACTGTCGTCCGGTAAGACGGCTTCCACCGGGAATATGATTATTCAGGGCGGACAGGGAAGCGGCAAGACGGTGCTCGCGACCAGCATGATCAAGGCGCTCCAGAAGGAAGTGGGCAAGCCGAACGGAAAGATCGGCAAGATCGAAGCCTCCGTGCTGAATCAGAAAGATGTGACGGCGCTTCTTAAAAAAGTGGCGGGTGGATGTCTGATTATCGAAAAGGCGGGAGCCATCTCAAGAGACACGGCGGTCAAGCTTGGTACACTGCTTGACAGTGATAGCAGCGGACTGTTTGTGATTATGGAGGACACCAGAAGAGGAATCGAGAAGGCACTCAGCCGGGATGCGGGATTTGCAGCACGGTTTTCGGAGAAAATCAATATCCCGATCTTTACGAGCGATGAACTGGTGGCATTTGCGAGATCCTATGCCAACGAACTGGGTTACACCATTGATGAGATGGGAGTTCTGGCACTTTACAACAGCATCAGCAATATTCAGAAGCTGGATCAGGCGACAACCCTTACAGAGGTCAAGGATATTGTGGACGAGGCAATCGCCCACGCAGAACGGGGAGGACTTAAGAAGGCGTTCAGTATTATCACTTCCAGAAGATATGACGATGATGACTATGTCATCCTTCATGAAAAAGATTTTGGATT
>SFNH01000042.1 GCA_004554205.1 Clostridium sp. | reverse complement strand
TTTTTGCTCATACCGGCTTGCCCGTCCAATGTCTGTGTGTTTCGCCATGCAAGCATGCCGCTCCACACAGCCACTGTCCGGGACTTTCATAGTAAAAAATACCCCGCCTGATACGTCCTTGTAACAGACAGGGTATTAAAAAGGGGAGGATAAGTATTTCGTTTTTCTTTGGTACTACTCACATTATCTCCCTGCCGTGGGATTTTATACACAGGGAAATAAAAAAATCTATAAATTGCCGACTGTCGCGCCGTCATAAAAATATTTCAGGATCTCCTCATATCCGATCCCGGCCTTCGCCATGCCCTGCGCGCCGTTCTGGCTCATTCCCACGCCGTGTCCGTATCCGCCGCCGTATATCTTAAAGCGCTTCACGCCCTCATCGCTCACCCCGTCCTCCTCGATCGTCAGAAAGCCGCTTGGCAGAGAGCTCCAGCCCTGTGAGGTCTTCCCATCATTTCGCCGGATCGTGAGATTCCCGTCCCCGAGGGCCGCGCGGATCTCATTCTGTCCCTGAATGACCCTCTCGCCCTCGCTTCCTCTTACGAGCAGCTTCTGCGCCACACCGCCGGGACCGCGCTCCGCGACCTTTACCTCCGTCACCTCTCCCACTCCGCCGATATGCGCCGTCAGAATCGTCCCGTCCGTCGTCACATTCCAGCGGTAAAACGGGAAGGAGGCGTCATAGGAAGGGTAATCCGTCTGTTTGATAAATGCCGCAAACGCCTCCTCGTCTGTCAGATCAAGGCTCTTTCTCGCTGGCTGCAGGGACAGGGCGCGAAGATATGGAGTGTCCTCCGGCTCGCTTCCCCAGATGGCCGCGTTCGTGGTGCTCCCGCAGGATGTAGAGAAATAGTAGGCCGAGACGGGACTTCCCTCATACAGGAGCATCTTTCCGTAGGTCTCCTGCACAGCCTCCGATGTGCGCCCGTTCGGCTCGATATTATTGTACACCTGGAAGTTGGTGCTGTCATCAACGTGCGCGCCGTACTGGCTGTAGGTGTTGCTCTTAAGCTGCATATAGGCGTAGGTTCTGGCGCAGACCGCCTGCGCCTTCAATGCCTCCTTCTCATATTCGGCCGGCATCTCGCTCGGAACCACCTTCTTTAAATAGTCCTCCAGATACAGCTCATTGATCAAGACCAGTCCATTCTCTGTCTCGATCAGTTCGAGGCGTCCCGCGTAGGACGGCGTCCCCTGCGCGCGATTTAAGGAGAGCACGGAAATCTCCGCCCCGTTCTCCGGCTCAAGAAGTATCCTGCCCCCGCCGCACTGTCCGTCCCCGGCGGACACGCAGATTTCCTTCCCCGCCGGGATCGTCTGCTGAAAATCCCCCTGCGTAAACTGAAGCGGCGCGTCGCATAAGAGACGCACGCTCCCGTGGTACAGGCTCTTAAATCCATCATCCATTAAAAGCACCCGTATGGTATCGGCTTTGAGATCCCGCACCGAGAGCACGGCGCAGATCTTTCCCTTTGCCACCACAAATTCCTCCGTCTCATAGCCCACCAGGATATCGGAAAGCTTCTGCCTCTTAATCTCCCCGTAGATCTTTAACACCTTGTACTCATCGTCGAGCGGCACCGGCCCGTAGCCCTCGATCTCGATGGCGTCCTCATTCACCGAGAGAACCTTGCCAGTGATGGTCTCTTTCTTTAAGGAGACCTTCGCCACCCTGCCGTCCTCCATCGTAAGGTCCGCCAGGCTATGTACGATCTCTTCCGTCTTCTTCGATTTTTTCTTAAAAGGGATCGTCCGATTGATATCGCCCAAGTAGACGCTGATCTCACTCTCGTCCCCATCCGTGATCCAGACATTGCGGTAGACCGTATTCTGCCCCTGATCCCCGATCACATGGATCATCTCGTCCCCGCGGACATACGCGGAGAGCTCATGGTCGAGATAGCGGTCCAGGTTAAGCCCGTCAAAGCGCAGTGTGCCAAGGCTTGTGTACGCCGTCCAGGCAGGCGCCCCGGGGATATTCTTCGGCGTCCCGTAGATGGCAAGCGTCTCCTTTTTCACCTGTCCCTCCGGATCCTTCTCGCGCAGTACCGTATCGTAGAACAGCCACCACAGCTTCTCCGGATACGGCTTTTTGGCGTTGCCTTTTGTCGCCTTTATCAACTTCTCAAGAGATGGGGAAAGCGTCCGGGCAATGCGCGCCGCCTCCCCGTAGGTCAACCGGCCCTCCGCGTGCTTTTCGTCCGCGGGCGTCTCCTCCTCGTCAAGATAGCCGCCATCGTAGAGATAGTCCAGATAGGGCACATACCATTCATCAAGACTTTCCGCCGGGAAATGAGAGCTGCCGTACTCATCCTTCCATTTCTTTAAGTCTTCCGGGGACAAGACAGCAAGGGCGACCGACTTTGCGGCCACCGCCCTGCTGATCCCTTCTCTCTCCGGTTCGCAGCGCACAATGATAAGGATCAGAATCAGCACAACAGCCGGAATCCCCATCACCCACCAGGTCAATTTCCGTTTTTTCATAGACGTCCCGCCCTGAACAGTTATTTTTTGATAAATGTTTTTTGCTCCTCATCAATATGATGCAGCTTATCGTAATCCGCGATATCCGTCGAGAGCTGCTTTTTCCCAAGAAGATATGTCACAAGCTCCGTCACAAGCCTGTAGAACACGGCGAAGGCCGGAACGCCGATGATCATCCCGATAAAACCGAACAGCCCGCCGAATAAAAGGATTGAAAACAGCACCCAGAAGCTGGACAGCCCGGTGGACTCTCCCAGGATCTTCGGCCCGATGATATTCCCGTCCACCTGCTGCAGGATCAGAATGAGACCGATAAACACGAGACACTTCACCGGGCTCACCAGAAGAATCAAAAACGCGCTGGGGATTGCCCCGATGAATGGCCCGAAAAACGGGATCACATTGGTCGCGCCGATGATCACGCTGATCAACAGCACATACGGCATCTTCGCAATGCTCATGATCACAAAGCACAGAAGTCCGATGATCAGGGAATCCACCAGCTTCCCGATGATAAATCCTCCGAACACCGAATGCACATGCCGCGCTTCCTCTATCACCTTATTCGCGATTTTCACAGGTAATGCCCCGTAAATGATCATTTTGGCCTGCGTTATCAGCTCGTCCTTCATATTCAGCAGGTAAATCATGACGATCAGCCCTATAAGCACATCTAAGATCATGTTTACCGCGCTCATAAGACCGCTGGAAAGCCCCGTCAGAAGCCCGGAAAGCCCCGGCAGCGCTTTATTGGTCAGCCAGTTCTGAAGATACTCGTATGCGGCGTCATACCCAGCCATCACCTGCGCCTCCATCTCGGGGTTGTCGGCGAGGATCTGCTCCAGCCAGAGCTCCAGATTGCGGATGCTCGATGGCATCGCCTCAATGATCCCCGCGATGCTCGAGATCAACTGCGGAATCAGCATGGAGATAAGGCCGATCACCACCGCGAGCAGCACTGCCAGGCTGGCTGTCGTAGCCACAGCCCCGGCGAGACGCTTGCGGGAATCCTCCTTCGGGATAAGCTTTTCTACACGCTTTATCACAGCATCCCGCACCCGATTGTAGATCGGCGTCATCAGATAGGCAAATACCGCCCCGTAAGTCACCGGCGCGAGAATCTTTAACAGGAGCTTACCAAACGCCCGCACCTGATCCCCCTTCGCGAGCAGGAAACTTAAGGCGATCAAAAGCGCCATCACGATAAAAGCGGTCACGCCCCAGCATATATATCTGCGGTACTTCTCATTCTTCATAAATCTTCTTCTCCTTTGAGAAAAGTATTGACAGTCTCCCGGCGCCGATACCTGCCTCAGACCTCTTTATGTATTATAGATTACCACAAAATCCCAAAAAGATAAAGCAGCGATTTCTCGCTGCTTTCTTTCGTAATCCCGGGAGTGCCGTTCTTACTTATTGACGCCTAGCAATGCTAGGTGGGCAACCTCACGTAAGCTTCTGCCTTCCACTCATAAGGAGGCCTGACATCCACTTACAAATATCGGAATCCCCTGGTCAGAAATGTAGGTTCAAAATGGGTAAGGTTATCGAACACCCCAGGAATTACAAAGCTGTTTTGTTATGGTTCGATTATACAACATCCGCTGTCCTTTTTCAAGTTCCTTTTCCTGGCAGTCGTCGTAAATTTTTTTAAAATGCCGCCTCGGTCGCGGCCGAGGTTTTCGCTTTTGTTCGGTCGCGGCCACAGTCTTCGCTTTTGTTCGGTCGCCGGATGTAAAACTTTTGCTCGGGCACCTCGCAAAAGTGTTCACCGTCTTCCCTCACAGCTGGGTTTACACCGCTCCCTCACAGCTGGGTTTACACCGCTCCCTCACAGCAGGGTTTACACCGCTCCCTCAGGGCTGGACAGTATCAGCCGCTTACGCCCGGAAGACAGTCCCGGTGACGATAGCGAGGCTTCCGTAGCGAGGTCTGCGCTAGCGCCGTAGATATTTAATATACTGCCCGCTCCCGGACGATCACCGTCGGGTAACCCGCAGCCCGCAGCCTTCTCTCCATCCACGAGGCATTGTCCAGATTCAGATAGGCTCCCACACGCACCTTAAAAAGCCCGTCTTCGGCCACAAGGAATGCCGGATACCCCTCCTCCAGAAGCTGGTTTAAAAGCTGGTTCGCCGCCTGGCGCTCCTCAAACGCTCCGACCTGCACCTGATAATACTCCGGCGCTTTCTCCTCCTCACGGATGGTCGCGAGAATCCCGTCCGCGATCGCCTGCGCTGTTCTGTCAAAATTCTCGTCAAAAAACCGGTTATCCGCCTCGTTGTCAATAAATCCCGTCTCCACGAGAACCGCCGGCATCTCTGTCCTTCGCAGCACGATCAGTCCCGGACGCTCGATGATTCCGAGGTCATTCCAGCCCGTCTTGCGCAGCTCATCGTTAATGTTGGCCGCCATCGTCTCCGCCTCGCCGCCCATCCCGTAGATAAGGCTCTCGGTCCCGGAAGCGGTCCCCGCCACCGGCATCGCATTTCGGTGCAGGGATACAAAGAAATCCGCACCCCAGTTATTTGCCATCTGCGCCTTCTCAAAGGGACTCTGGTACACGTCCGTAACCCGCGTGTAGGCCACATCGACGCCGTTCTCGCTCAAAATCTGCCCCACCGCAAGCGCGAGGCGCAGCGTATCATTCTTCTCCCGCCTTCCCTGATAGACCGCGCCCGGCTCAGCGCCGCCGTGACCCGCGTCTATAACCACTTTTCTCATTTCTGCCAAAAGAAAACTCCTTCCCCATACTGCTCTATGATTACTGTATGGGGCAGGAGCCGGAAATGTTCCTTTTAAAGATTGATCTCGCCGTGAAAGACCTCCACCGCCGGGCCCGTCATAAACGCGTGGCCGCTCTGCCTGTCCCAGCAGATTTCAAGGTTTCCGCCTCTAAGCCGCACCTCTACCGTGTCCTCCACCAGACCGAGCAGCATACTCGCGACCGCCGACGCCGTTGCGCCGGTGCCGCAGGCCAAAGTCTCTCCGCTTCCCCGCTCCCAGACACGCATCTCTAAATGACGCCGGTCGATAACATGGACAAACTCACTGTTGACCCGGTCAGGGAATCGCTCATGGCGCTCAAAATCAGGGCCGATACTCTCAAGATCAAGAGCATCTACATCCTCCACATAGTAGACGGCATGCGGATTTCCCACGCTGATGCCCGTAAATTCAAGATTTTTCCCGTCCACCGTGATCTTCTCCGAAAGCTCGCTCGTAAGCCTCGGCACACCCATATCCACCTTCACAGTAGTAACTTTCCCGTCCTCAACCTGCATATCAAGACGCTTGATCCCGGCAAGAGTCTCCACGGTGATCCGCGTCTGATCCACAAGCCCGTGGTCATAAGCGTATTTCCCCACACAGCGGATACCGTTTCCGCACATGGCCCCCTCGCTGCCGTCCTCATTGAACATGCGCATCCTTACGTCCGCGACCTCGGACGGACAGATGAGGATCAGGCCGTCCGACCCAATCCCGAAATGGCGGTCGCTGACAAGCCTCGCCACCCGCGCCGGATCGTCCACACGCTCCTTAAAGCAGTCCACATACACATAATCATTGCCGATTCCCTGCATCTTTGTAAACCTCATGTCCGCCTCCTAACTATCCTTTAATTCGATGATCATCTGCGCTGTCTCCGTCAGATCCGTACCGCTGTCCATACTGCATTTCTGTATGTAGCGGTGCGCCTCCTCCTCGGTCATGCCGCTGCGCTCCATCAAGATCCCCTTTGCCCGCTCGATCAGCCTTTTTTCCTCATCGCTTCGCTTTTTCGGCTGACGGCGCTTAAGCCTCCGCTCTCTCTCCTGCGCCTCCGCCATCACGCCCAGAGCGTCGATGAGATCATGAACCTTAAGCGGCATCGGAAGACACACAAGCTTCTCTCTCATCTGCGCTGTCCATTTTCCCGGAGATGAGATGAGCAGCATGGAAAACTCCGGCGGCATGCAGTCGTAGACCTCCTCAAACATCATATCCGCCATCCGGTATCCGCACACGAGGATACCGCTTTCCAGGTCTCCCGCATGAACCAGCGCCTGAGCCCCCGAGGTACAGACCGCGGTCACGAAAAAACCGCTCTTCATCAGTATGTTTTTTATGTTTTTCGCATCCCCGGGCTTTGAAAATGCCACGATCACGTTTGCCAATCTCTCACCTCCAGGCCGCCGTCCGGGATTTTACTATGAAAGTCCCGGACAGTGGCTGTGTGGAGCGGCATGCTTGCATGGCGAAACACAAAAGCCTTGGACGGGCAAGCCGGTATGAGCAAAAAAGCCACAGGAGTGAAACGACTGGGGCGATTTGCGAATACCAGCGGCGATTGCGGGAGTGCGAAGCACGGAGCAATCGACTTTCATGCATGGTGGTGTCTGCGTCAGCAGACATAGCTGTTTTAAAACTTATATAGATACTCCTCGATCTCCCAGTCCGTAACCTCAGCCCGGAATTTCTTCCACTCGGCATTCTTTGCCTCTAAATACTTGGTATAAACATGGTCTCCGAGCAGATTTGCCGCAAAGGCGCTCTCCCCGAATGCTTCCAGCGCTTCGCCCAGAGTCTCCGGAAGCCGCTCAATACCGCGTCTCTTTAACTCCTCATCGCTCATGGCGAAAATATTGTCGTCCACGCTCTTTGGGGGAACTATGCCCTTCTTGATGCCGTCAAGACCTGCCGCAAGGCACGCCGCGATCGCCAGGTACGGGTTCACGGCGGAGTCCGGGGATCTGAGCTCGATGCGGGTGCTGCTGCCGCGCGAGGACGGGATGCGGATCATCGGGCTGCGGTTCGCGGACGCCGACCACGCCACATACACCGGCGCATCATAGCCCGGCACAAGGCGCTTGTAGGAATTTACCAGCGGATTTGTGAGCACGGTGATCTCCCTGATATGCGAAAGAATCCCCGCCATGAACTGATACGCTGTCCGGCTTAGACCCAGCCTGTCCGTCTCATCTACAAAAACATTGTTTCCGTCCCTGTCCGCGAGGGACATATTGATATGAAGGCCCGAGCCGTTGACGCCCGCCTTCGGCTTCGGCATAAAGGTCGCGTGGAGCCCGTGACGCTTCGCGATCGTCTTTACCGCCATCTTAAAGGTCATAATGTTATCTGCCGCCGTCAGTCCGTCCATGTACCCCAGGTCGATCTCGTGCTGTGCCGGTGCGAGCTCGTGGTGTGACGCCTCCACCTCAAATCCCATCTCCTCGAGGCTCAGCACGATATCGCGCCGCACATTCTCCGCCATGTCGATCGGCGACACATCAAAATATCCCGCGGTCTCATGGGTGTCGGTCGTGGGTCTCCCCTCCTCGTCGGTCTGGAATAAAAAGAATTCGCACTCCGGTCCCACATGGAAGGTGTAGCCCATATCGTCGGCTTCCTTTAACACCCGTTTCAGCACATACCGCGGGTCGCCCTCAAACGGCTCTCCGTTCGGGCGGTACACATCGCAGATAAGCCTTGCCACCTTCCCCTGCTGGGGTCTCCACGGAAATATCTCAAAGGTATCAAGGTCGGGGTAGAGGTACATATCGGACTCCTCGATGCGCACAAAGCCCTCGATCGAAGAGCCGTCAAACATACAGCCGTTGTCAAGAGCCCTGCGAAGCTGGCTCGACGTGATCGCCACATTTTTTAACATTCCGAACATATCCGTAAACTGCAGGCGGATAAATTCCACGTCCTCCTCCTGCACCAGCCGTATAATATCGTCCTTGCTATACTTGTTCATATTTCGGTCTCCCTTTCTCTCAATCACATTCACGCCTGTAGTGAAGCGCCCGGATCGCATTTAAGATCGCGAGCACCGACACGCCCACATCTCCGAAAACTGCGGCCCACATCGAAGCTCGCCCCAGGGCGACCAGGATAAGCACCGCGATCTTCACACCGATCGCAAATACGATGTTCTGCCGCACGATTCCCATGGTCTTTCTCGAGATCCGGATCGCGTCCACAAGCTTTGACGGCGCATCATCCATGATCACCACATCCGCCGCCTCCACCGCCGCGTCGGAACCGATGCCGCCCATGGCGATGCCCACGTCGGCGCGGGCGAGGACAGGAGCGTCATTGATCCCGTCACCCACAAACGCGAGCGTTCTGTTTTTCGGCTTTTCGCGAAGAAGCCGCTCCACCTGCTCCACCTTGTCGCCCGGAAGAAGGTTTCCGCACGCCTCCGTAATGCCGAGCTGCCCCGCGACCTGATCCGCGACCTCCTGTCTGTCCCCAGTCAGCATCACCAGATTGCGGACTCCCTGGCTTTTAAGTCCCGCAAGCGCTTCCGGGACGTCCCCGCGCACCGTATCGGAAATGACGATGGAGCCCAGATATCCTGTCCCGTCCGCCAGATACAGCGTCGTGCCGGGCGCATTCTCAAACGTTTCGAGCGCCACATTCCGGCTGTCCATCAGCTTCTTATTTCCGATGTATAAATCTCTCCACACGCCGTCATCGTTCACCTCGGCGTGGATGCCCTGACCGGAGATCTCCTCCACCTGCCCGATGCAGGCGGGGTCAATGTCGCTTGCGCAGGCCTCCTTCACAGACAGGGCGATCGGGTGCCCCGAATGGTATTCCCCCAGCGCCGCCAGCTTAAGGAGCGCCTCACGGCTTCCCTGTACGGGGCTTACCTTCGTCACGATAAAGCTCCCCGTCGTGAGAGTTCCCGTCTTGTCAAATACCACTGTATCGAGGCTTCCCACGGCCTCCAGATAGTTGCTGCCCTTCATCAGGATTCCGTTTTTCGACGCCGCTCCCAGCCCCCCGAAAAAGCCGAGCGGCACGGAGATCACGAGCGCGCAGGGGCAGGACACCACCAGAAAGCTGCACGCGCGGTAGATCCACGTTCCCCACGCCCCGCCGGTAAAAAGAGGCGGGATAATCGCAAGGGCAAGGGCAAGCCCGACCACGATCGGAGTGTAGACCCTCGCAAAGCGCGTGATGAAATTCTCCGCCTTCGCCTTGCGGGAGCTCGCATTTTCCACCAGCTCGAGAATCTTTGCCACGGTGGAGTCGTCAAACAGCTTTGTCGTGCGAACCTTTAAGACGCCGCTTAGGTTGATGGAGCCGCTGACGATCGCCTCCCCCTCCTGCACGGAAACAGGCATGGATTCTCCCGTCAGCGCTTTGGTGTCAAGGCTTGAGCTTCCCTCTGTGACAATGCCGTCGAGGGGCACCTTCTCGCCGGGGCGGATCACAATGGTATCTCCGATCTCCACCTCGTAGGGATCGACCTGCTCCTCCCTGCCGTCCTTAAGCAGATTTGCGTACTCCGGGTTGATATCCATTAAGTCCGTGATGGATTTTCGCGACTGATTGACTGCGTAATCGCTGAAGAGCTCACCCACCTGGTAAAACAGCATAACCGCGACAGCCTCCTCCATGGAGCCCACCGCAATGGCGCCGGCAGTCGCGATCGTCATCAGGAAATTCTCGTCGAACACCTGTCCGCGGGTGATGCCTCGCGCCGCTCTTAAGGGAATGTCGTACCCCGCCGCAAGATAGGCGAGAATAAAGAAAATCATCGAGACCCACGACCGCTCTTCGAGAACGATCGCAAAAGCAAATAGCACGGCGCTTAAGCTCAGCCGGACTACCATCGTTTTCTGATTCTTTGTCATAATGTCTCCTCTTTCTCAGCGCACCGGGGCGCACGCTCACCGCAGCACCTTAAACTCCGCCTCCGGCTCAATCTTGTCCGCGATCACGCGCGCCGCCTCAACAAGCTCCGCCTCGCGCCCGTCCTCGACCTCCATGATCAGCCTCTGGGTCATAAAGCTTAAGGAGGCCTCCTTCACACCGTCAAGCTTCTTTACACTCTCCTCGATCTTTGCCGCGCAGTTCGCACAGCAAAGTCCTTCCAGTTTGATAATTTTTTTCATCTTTTCTCTCCTTTTTTATTATTCATTTACATGCTCCATCCCCTGCGCCAGAATCGTCTGGATATGAGAATCGGCAAGTCTGTAAAACACGGTTTTTCCGTCCCGCCTGAAAGAAACCAGGCGCATCTGCTTTAACACCCTGAGCTGGTGGGAGATTGCCGACTGTCCCATCTGAAGCAGGGTGGCAATATCACAGACGCACATCTCCGACTGGCTGAGCACATACAAAATCTTGATCCTGGTGGAATCCCCGAACACCTTGAAAAACTCCGACAGATCGAGAAGCTGCTGCTCATCCGGCATCACGCCCTCGACTTTTCTCACAATCTCATCGTGAACATGCATGAACTCGCAGGAGCCCTCCTCCACCTCGCGCTCAATCTGACGTCTCTCGAACTCTGTCAAAGACCCTCCTCCTCTCTGAAATCTGCTCCGACTGTCGATGCTTCATATGAACAACTATTCATATATTTATATTACCATATTTTTGTCGCTTGTCAAGCCATTTTTTAAAAGTTTTTGTGGAATTCGGGACGCATTTGCGCTATGATAAAAGACAGGAATCAAAGAAAAAAAGGAGGTATCACCATGAATGCAGTTATGGAAGCAATCGTATCAAGGCGGAGCGTCCGCGCTTTTGAGAAGAAGGAATTGCCTGCAGAGGCGCTCGAAGAGATTTTGAAGGCGGCCACCTATGCCCCCAGCGGAAAGAATCAGCAGACCTGGCAGTTTACGGTCGTGAAAAGCCGTGAAAAGATCAAACAGCTTGCAGGGCTCGTGGAGACGGAGTTGAACCGCCCGGGCTACAATATGTACGAGCCGGAGGTCATCATCATTCCGTCGAACGACCGGGAAAGCCCCTTCGGCATGGAGGACAATGCCTGTGCCATGGAAAATATCTTCCTCGCCGCCTGGTCCTTCGGCATCGGCTCCGTGTGGATCAACCAGGTTCGCGACATCTGCGACCTGCCGTCGGTCCGCAGCCTGCTGACTGCGTGGGGCGTCCCGGAAAATCATGCGGTGTACGGCATCGCCGCCCTCGGTTATCCGGCCCCGGCCCCGGAAAAAGAAGTGCAAAAGACCGGGAAGATCGTGGTTGTCGAGTAAGCCGCGGTTTTCCTACCCGTTACCGCTCTGCCACACGGCTTATAAGCGCCACGACTTCCGTATTCGCAGTGGCGGGAAACATATCGACCGCGCACGCCTTTATGAGGCGGTAGCCGCGCTCTTTCAGTCTCACAAGGTCACGCGCAAGGCTGGTGGGCTTGCAGGAAATGTAGACCATGCGGTCCACGCCGAAATCAATGATCCGTTCGAGCGCCTTCGGGTGAATGCCATCGCGGGGCGGATCCAGAATGATCAGATCCGGCCTCTCCGCCAGCCCGCCGATGACCTTTAAGACATCACCGGCGATAAATTCGCAATTTGAGAGGCCGTTTCGGGCCGCGTTTTCCCTCGCCGCCTCCACCGCCTCCTCAACGATCTCCACGCCAAACACACGTTCGGCAACCGGCGCCACAATCTGGGCGATCGTCCCCGTTCCGCTGTACAGATCAAAAATGATTTTTCCTTTTGTCTCCCCGATATAGTCCCGCGCCGTCTTGTAAAGCACCTCCGCGCCCAGGGAATTCGTCTGGAAGAAGGAAAACGGCGTGATCTTAAATTTCAGTCCCAGAAGCTCCTCATAAAAATAATCCTGCCCGTACAGCACTGTCGTCGCGTCGCTCTGTACCACGTCCGCCAGGCTGTCATTGCGTATATGGAGAATCCCGGCAAATCTGCCCGCTAACGGCAGGGCAAGGAGCGCCTGCTCCCACCCCTTAAGCAATTCGTCCTCCGCCGCAAGTTCTTCCGTCTGACCGGACGTCACGAGCGCCGCGAGGATCTCTCCGGTCTTCACCGCCCGCCGCACAAGCAGATGGCGCAGATAGCCGGTGTGCTTAAGCTTTTTATAGTATCCGACGCCCCGATCGGAAAAATATTCAAGCGTCGCGCTCAAGATACGGCAAAAGTCGGGATGGACGATGCGGCACTCCGGCGTATTTACGATATCGTAAAAACTTCCGCGCCGGTGCATCCCAAGAGCCAGCGGGCCGCCCTTCCATTCGTCCCCAAAGGAAAACTCCATCTTGTTGCGATAGCCGCCTGCTACGGGGCTCGCCTTGATCCCCTCAAACTCATACGCGTCGCACACCTCGTCAAGGAGCGCCTTCACCTGACGCTCTTTGATCGCGAGCTGCTCCTCATAGGGCAGAGTCTGGTACAGGCAGCCGCCGCACGCATCGAAGTGAGGACAGGCCTCCTCCGTTTTCTCAAGCGGCGAACGGAGAAGAACCTCCAAAAGCCGCCCCTCAAAACGCCCGTTTCGCTTCTTGCTGACCGCAAACCGGATCTTCTGTCCGGGTATGGCATTCTTCACCACGACCCGCTCCCCGTCTATATGAAGAATTCCCTTATTCGGAAATTCGATCGTCTCCACTACCGCCTCGTAAACTTCTCCCTTTTTCACTGTGCCACTCCTTTATCATGTAACTCGCTTTCCCATGAGACAAAAAGGCGTGCCCCTCTCCCGAGACACGCCCGTAATGCTTACTTCTCAGTGGTGTCCTCCTCGTCCTCGAAGAACTCATCGTCAAAATCATCATCGAAGTCGTCCTCGAAGTCCTCCAGGTAATCCGGAGTGAAGAAACGGTAAACGCCGTACGCGATCGCGGCCACCGCCGCTACCACACCGATGATCGCCAGAATCCAGAGGATACAGTTCTTTTTCTTCTCCTCCTCCTCTTTTCTGTGCAAAAACTCATTTAACTTGGTGGAGTTCATAATCTCCTCAACACGGCTTAAGGCATCCTTGCCCATCGTATCAAACCTGTTCATTCTCCCACATCCTTTCCGCCATAACAGCATATTTTTACTCCTTTCACCATTATACCATTACTTTTTCAATTTTACTATCCTATTTTTTTATTTGATTTTTAGTAACGTAACAGTTCAGCCATGCGGCGTTTTGGGCGGACTTTACGCCGCTTAAGTCCGGTCGCGGCTAAAGTTTTCTCTTTTGTTCGGTCGCCGGATGTAAAACTTTTGCTCGCATGGCTCGCAAAAGTGTTCACCGGCCTCCCTCACAGTAAGGTTTACATAGCGCGACCTCGGATCGGGGCGGTATCAGCCGCAGTGCCCGGCAAGACAGACCCGGTGACGATAGCGAGGCTTCCGAAGCGAGGTCTGCGCTAGCTGCCGTAGCAGTTCTGTCTTCGGCAGAACTGCTACGGAATCCAGCCCATTTAAAGTTCGCCTGCGGCGAAGGGCTGGATTCTTTTCTGCCATAACACGTTCTTACGGACTTTGCAGCAA
>SFNH01000180.1 GCA_004554205.1 Clostridium sp. | reverse complement strand
GCTTGAGGTGCTGAAAGAAAAGAGCAAGCCGTTTGATCGCATCCTTGAGACGCGATATGCGCATTACAATGAGATGAAGGGTGGAAACTCCGGCAGTGGCTGGGGTGGCGGAAGTTCCGGCGGTTCGGGCGGAAGCTCGGGAGGTTCGGGCGGAGCCTCAGGCGGCGGACAGGGCCCGGTAGACAGGCCAGATCACTATGTGCTAGATGAAAACAGAGCTACGAAGTAGGCACAAACGGGCAATGGATGCCGCTTGATGAAGCTGCCGGGCAATGGGCGTTCATCTTAAACGGAGGAACCCGCCTGACCAGCATCTGGGCGAAGCTTGATTATGCCAACGGCGATGTGAATAAGAACGGCTGGTATCATTTCAACTCCAGCGGTCTTATGGACAAGGGCTGGGTTAAGGATGAGCAGCAGAACTGGTATTACTGCAATACCGAGAAGGACGGCTGGCTCGGGAAGATGCGTACTGGATGGTACGATGACGCCATTGATAAGCGCCGCTACTATCTGGATCCGGAGACCGGGCGGATGGCGACCGGCTGGAGAAAGATCGACGGAAAGTGGTACTACTTCACGATGTCAAATGCCGGCGCGACTTATCTCTTTGACAGTACGACCGGCGAGTGGGCGTATGTACCCGGAAAGGAAGACCCCGTCGGCGCGATGCTTACAAACACGACAACGCCGGATGGCTATAAGGTCGGCCCCGACGGCGCGTGGATCGAGTAGGAGGTGATCCGGATGAGAAGATTACATGAAATAAAGAACCGCGCGCGGCGCGTACTGGCGGCGGCCATGGTCATCACCATGGTCCTGCCG
The DNA here is from genome assembly GCA_004554205.1 of Clostridium sp. Classification (GTDB taxonomy): domain Bacteria; phylum Bacillota; class Clostridia; order Lachnospirales; family Lachnospiraceae; genus Brotaphodocola. The sequence continues at coordinate 2,207 of SFNH01000180.1, read as the reverse complement.
GCGACGCCGGCGTACGCGGTTAATTACGGCGGCGCTGTGACCATCACATTTGACTTCGGTGATTCACAGCCGGGGCCGGCTAATACAAACAATGGCTATGTGGGCAGTGGACTGACACTAGTGAGCGGAAACAGATATAAGGCAAGTGGAAACGCCGGCTATACGCTGTTAAACAGAACTGGCTTTACGGGAGTTTCATCAGACACCTTCGGAAGCGGAGCGCGACCGCAGCTTCCGAAATTCAGCTCCAGTCTGTGGGCAGGCTATGAGTTTGATGGCTGGTACGATTCGATCGGGAAAAAGCAGGATTACCTTACCTATGCGTTCCCGTATGAGGATACGACCTATACGGCGAAGTGGATCGCAAAGACAACGGAATATTTTACGATGACCGTGGAGCACTTGAGCACAGTGACGGATAATGACGGAAACCCGATTGAATTTATGCATGTCACCACTCCCGGCGATAACTGGAAGAACAGCCGTCTCCATGCCGGAGCCCCGGTCACCGCGGTGCCCAAGAGCACGATTCCCGGATATAAGATAAGTACTCATACCGTTTCGAATCAAAAGAAGCGCAAGTGGGGAGAGGCTCCGGGACATGGCAGTCTCGATCCGACAACCACTGTCGACGCTGCAACAGGAAAGCTCACGGGAACGATGCCGAATGATAACCTGACGCTTACCTATAGGTATGTGTCGAACCCGGATAAAGTGTATAAATTCCGCGTGGAGTATAAGCTGGCTGACGGAACGCAGGTTGCCCCGGCGAGAAGTGAGACATGGTCGGCAGAGTCTCAGATCACTGCCGCGCCGGTATCGGTGATTGGATATCTGTGCACTGGCGCTGCGATTACGGCCGGCGATACCGACGAACTTTCAACCAGAGGTGTCTATGGCATCAGCAAGCTTGGTTACACCATAAATTCGACTACTAAGGAATTTACGGGCAGGATGCCGAACCAGCCGGTGACACTCGTCTACACCTACGAAATAGATCCGGATCACAGAACAAACCTGAAGATCCAGTACCGGGACGCAAAAGGTGAACCCTTCACGGAATACCCGGACGTAGATGAGGGGGAAACTGTTCAACCGAACACGACTCTGACAAGGGAAATGCCGATGATCGGAGGGTGCGTTTACCCGCCGAACCGCGACTATGCTCCACAGAGCAATTTTAAGACAGAAGATGTGGGTGGCAATCCAAGCCGCTTAAACTTCAGGGTGCTCCCGGCTGATAGTGGTGTGACGAATATCCTTACCTTTACCTATGCGGATGATACGAGCCAGTCAGACTACTGGGCAAGTATCAGCTATACGAGTGGACAGCATGGAAGCATCAGTGCTGCAGTAAAGACGATGCGAAAGAGGACACCGGGCGGCACTGAGATCGAGTATACGATTGATGATCTGACAGCCCCTGTGACATCCGGAGACAGCACGGTGGGTGTGAGCGCGGATCCTGTGGCGGAAAATTATTACGTTTTTGACGGCTGGTATTATGCGGATGCACTCGGGACCGGGATTGCCCAGGGAAGCGGAGAAGGGTATACCGAGCCGCTTAATGACGGCATCAAGCTTACGGGTGCTAACGTAACGGACAACAATAATACACTTGCCCTTCTTGCAAACTTTAAGGAGACCGATGGGGCATGGCATGACCTCACCTTCACAGCAGGAGAGCACGGAAGCATCAGTGGTCCGTCCACGATTCATGTAGCGGCAGGTGTCGCGGGATCGAGTGTTGACCTGACTAAGAATCCGGAAAAGTATGTTCTGGAGGTGCTCGCGGATAGCAGAATCGGATATACGGCAGACAGAGGCTATGAGTTTGACGGCTGGTATCCGGTAGGAGGCGACGGTGCAAAGCTTGAGGCTGGTACGAAGGTGACAGGCGATGCCACCTATATCGCAAGATTTGTCCCGATCGGCGATGCCGATTACGGCTGCTCGGTGCCGGACGGCGAGGGCAGCATTGATTCGAACGGAAGCGGAAAGATCGTCCTTGGCGGAGCAAATACCGAGAGGAATTATGTGCTCACGAAGGGCGGAACTCTGGTTTCCTATAAGACCGGAAGCGCGGCGATCACATTCTCCGGCCTGGAGCCATGCGCGACCTATGAGGTGTATGAGGTCGCAAAGCATGTCACCGAGGCAGGCTTCGCATCGGCTCAGGCGGCGGATAAGAGTGCGCCCGCGACGAT
>SFNH01000179.1 GCA_004554205.1 Clostridium sp. | reverse complement strand
CCATCTTCGGCTGAACCGTGTGTTCAAAACTTGCGTCGGCATAATGCGCGTCCGTATATGCGGCAATCTGCTCTGCTGTCAGCTTGCCGTCCGCCGACTCGATGGTAAGGCACTTGTGTCCGCAGGACTCCAGTGCTCCTGTCTCATGTACATTGATGTGTCCGGTCACCGCAGTGATCACACCCTGATAGGGTCTTAATGCAGCCGAAATCACTGTCACATTCGTCTGTGTTCCTCCCACCAGAAAATGCACCGCCGCCTCCGGTGCGGCGCACGCCTCTTTTATCTTCTCCGCAGCTGCCGCACAATATGCATCCTCCCCATATCCCGGGGTCTGTTCCATGTTGGTTGCCGCAAGTCTCTCTAAGATCGCCGGATGGCATCCTTCTGTGTAATCACTGTTAAACCGTATCATCTCTCTGATTCCTTTTCTCTATGAATTTGAGACGCGAACCAGCTCCTTTAGCTTCTGTGCTGCCGCGCCGCTGTCGATCGCCTCTGCCGCTAATTTTACACCCGCTTCCATAGATTCCGCAACCCCTCCGACATAAAGAGTTGCACCTGCGTTCAAAAGGACGATGTCACGCTTGGCGCCGCGCTCCGTTCCATCCAGAATAGCTCTCGTAATCTTTGCGTTTTCCTCGCCGCTTCCGCCGCGCAGCTCCTCCAACGATACGCGCTTCATCCCGAACTGCTCCGGTGTGATGGTAAATGTCGTCACCGCTCCATCCCGGATCTCGGATACCGTGGTCGCTCCTGTCAGCGTAATCTCATCCATGTTATCCTCACCGCTGACCACATACGCGCGCTCCACCCCCAGTCTGCTCATCGCCGTCGCGACCTTTTCCGTGAGCGCCGGACTGTAGACGCCGACCACCATATTTTTCGCACGGGACGGATTGGCGAGCGGTCCTAAGATATTAAAGACGGTACGGATTCCCATCTCGCTGCGCGCCTGCCCGACATAGCGCATGGATTTGTTAAAAAGCTGCGCAAACATGAAGCCGATGCCAACCTTCTCCACACACTCCTCAACTTTCTTCGGATCTGCCATGATATTGACGCCGAGCGCCTCTAACACATCCCCGGCGCCCGATTTCGACGAGATGGAGCGGTTCCCGTGTTTTGCCACCGGAAGTCCCGCCGCAGCCACCACGAACGCCGACGTGGTGGACACGTTAAAGGTAAATGTGCGGTCTCCGCCGGTTCCCACCAGATCGATATAATTGTCAACCTTCGGGGTAATCGTCTCCGCCTTGTCGCGGAGCACCGCCGCAAATCCTGCCAGTTCATCCAGCGTCTCGCCCTTCACGCGCTCCAGCGCCAGAAACGCCGCGATCTGCGCCTGCGTCGCATCACCGCTTAACATGATGTCCATCACCCTTTTTGCTTCCTCCTCGGTCAGATTCTCTCCCTCAGCAACCTTTGCAATATATTCTTTCATCCCTTTTTCCTCCTCTATACGTTCAATTCCCTTTTAAAAGTCCGACAGTATGTCTCCGCCGCCTCCGGCGCAAAGCCCTGCTCCTCCAGCAGCCTGATAAAATAACTTCCGACGATCGCCCCGTCGATCAGATCCGCAAGCGGCAGGATGTCCGCTGCCGTCCGGATGCCAAAGCCCATCATCACCGGCAGATCCGTCGCTTCCCGTACCGAGGTAAGATAGCTTCTTACCTCCTTATGGAACTCTGCTCCCTGCCCCGTGACACCCATGGACGATACGCAGTAGACGAACCCCCGCGCTCCGGCGAGAATCTTTGGAATCCGCGCCCCGGACACCGGCGACACGAGCTGGATTAAGATCGTATCCTCCGATGCGTCCAGCGCTGTCATCAGTTCCTCCTGCTCCTCAAACGGCAGATCCGGAACGATCAGTCCGTCCACCCCCGCCTCATTGCATTTTTTTACAAACGCTTCCACGCCGTAGTGCAGGATCGTGTTGTAATACATCATAAAGATGATCGGGACCGTCACACCCTCCGTGCGCAGTTCCTGCATCATTGCAAAAATCTTTTTCACATTCACCCCGCCGCAGATTGCACGGTACGATGCGTCCTGGATGACCGGTCCGTCCGCCACCGGATCGGAAAACGGCACGCCAAGCTCAATCACGTCGCAGCCGCCGCGCTCCTGCGCCCGGATGATTTCTTTTGTGGCTGCCAGATCCGGCAGTCCCGCGGTAATATAAGTAATAAATGCTTTCTCCTGCTTTTCCCTGCAGGCATTCATGCGCGCTTCTATTCGATTCATATCTGTCATATCCTCCCTCACCGGACAACTTTCCGGCTCAATTTAAATATCCTTTTCCTGCAAGATAATCTGCGATCGTATTGACATCCTTGTCGCCGCGGCCCGACAGACAAATGACCATAGTCTCCTCTGCCGCCTGCTTCCCACCGACCGCCTCCTTGCGCTCCCTCGCGTACTTCATCGCGTAGGCGACTGCATGGGCACTCTCGATCGCGGGAATGATTCCCTCCAGCCTGCACAGCTCCATCAGCGCATCCATCGCCTCATCATCCCGGATTGCCACATATTGGGCGCGGCCGCTCTCCTTTAAGTACGCGTGTTCCGGACCGACGCCCGGATAATCCAGCCCCGCTGAAATGGAGTGTGCAAGCTGGACATTGCCGTCCGCATCCTGCAGCAGGTAGGAACGCATGCCGTGCAGAACTCCCGGCTCGCCGAGCGCCATCGCCGACGCGTGTTCCCCGGTCTCGATTCCTTTTCCGGCCGCCTCCACGCCGATCAGCTTTACCCCCTTCTCCTCAATAAAATCCGCAAACATGCCGATGGAGTTCGATCCGCCGCCCACGCATGCCATCACGACATCCGGAAGCTTCCCCTCCGCCGCAAGGATCTGTT
>SFNH01000178.1 GCA_004554205.1 Clostridium sp. | reverse complement strand
CTGCGCCATCTTATCCGTATTGTTTAAAATACTCTGCGGGCTCTCGGTAGTATTTTTCACCGGAAGCTGCTGGGGTGCAGCGGGCTGTACCGGCTGCGTGACTGCTGCCGGCTGTGCCATGACCGGTTGTGCCGGCTGCACGGATTGCTGTACCGGCGTGGCTGGCTGCGTCACGGTTCTCTGTACCGGCTGCACGGATTGCTGCACCGGCGTGGCTGGCTGCTGTGCCGCGACCGGTTGTACCGGCTGTGGGATCGCAGCGGCCGCTCCCGCAGAAAGCGGTGTCTGTCCCACAGGAAGCGGCGCTTCTGCCGTCAGCCCCTCGATCGGTCCGTTATGTACAATCATGCGTATCGCCTTCAACTGATAGCCCTGTTCCTTTAGTTCCTTGATTCTCTGAAATTCCGCAATGTTTTCCTTCGTATAATACCGGTGTCCCATCTCATTGCGTGGGATATTCAGTTCCAGTTCATCTTCCCAGTAACGTAACACATGTGATTCGACGTGGACGATATTTGCCGCATCGGAAATCATATAACGTACCTTTTACATACACCCTCCTATATTGTAATTCCTTAACTTATATTATAGGTGTATCGTTTCTTCCGTACAACAAAAACCGCTCGTCTTATTGCGACACAAATCGCCGGACGCGGGGACGGCGCGTATCCGCGGTAATATGATATTTTTCACTGATTTCTTTAATTGTCATGTACTCTGCTCCTTTCCGTTGTCCTTTATAACCCTTTATAACGCATGATGACGTTCTCCGGCTTCTCCCCGCAGATAAAATAGTAGTCGAGCTGTCTCTCGCCCTCCACGTAGAGATATTGCCCGTACGTCTTAATATCGCAGAGCAGCACCGTATTTTTTGCCGCCGCGGCGATGCCATAGCCGCGGTTCGACAATACAAGCGGCATTCTATGCTTTTTTCCTCCGAAGGATATGTAACGCGCATTTAATGTCACATCCAGAAAATCCGTATCGAGCATGCCCTTTGCCTTGATGCGCTCTTTCTTGTCCCAGTCGAAAAATACCCAGCTTCCCTCCTCACCGATCACTCTCGGCTCAGCGGCATTTTCCTCAAGCAGGAGCTGATTCTCCCTGTTCCAGAAAGAGACCGCTCCGCTCCGTTTGTCTACCCGCACCGTAATCTCACCCGCAGCAATCTCAACAACGCTTTTGGATTCCCTGGCGCTCCATGAAAACGCTTCCTCCGCTTTGGCCATCCAGCCCGTAGCGGCAATCTTTTCCGTCACTCCTTTTACAAAGCTGACACGGATGATATCCGGGGCGACCGGTGTAATCCGCATCAGCCCGTACATGCTCGCCATCTCTACATATGATCTGCTCTTTTTTACCCAGCGGATTGCATGATTTCCCTTCGCGTGCCCCCGGACGCGCAGACTGGTATTCCCGGGGATCGTCCCGAATGCATACGGGGACGGATTACTTCCCTCCGGACCCGGACGCTTCCCTGCCGGCGCCGGAGACGTCGCCATATCCTGCTGCCCGCGCACTGCACCTGCCTGCTGACGGCCCATTGCCCCGGTCTGAGGGCGGCGCACTACCTCTGCCTGCTGACAGGATGCCGCCGGTCTTATGACCGGTTTCTCCTCCGCCGCAGGCGCTTTTACCGCAATGCGTCTGGGGCCGAAATATTCCCGCTCCGCCATATCCATAGCGCCTTCCACCCTGCGCTGCTGCATCTGTTCCTTTTTCGTCCGGACAGGCTTCTCATACTCCCTGGCTTTTGTGAGCGGCTCCGCCGCAAGTTCTTTTAAGTGCTTATCCCGCGGCGCCCTGCTCGCAAGAATTCCGGACAACTCCCCCTGATGGAGAATCGTCAGCTCATGCAGCGCACGCGTTGCCGCAACATACAACAGCTTTACATGACCGTTGTCCGACGGATATTTTTTCTCCGACGGATCAAACAGAAGTACCGCGTCAAACTCCAGACCTTTCGTATAGGATACCGGAAGCACCATGACGCCGTCCCCGAACTCCTCCGCCTCTCCTTTGGCGCCGTTCTTAACCGGAACGTCCTCTGCCAGCCGCGCCGCAACCCGCTCTGCCTCCTCTTCGTCCCGGCAGATCACCGCGATGGTCTCGTACCCTTTTCTCTGCCAGTCCCGTATCGTCTCCGCCGTCCGTCTAAGCAGCGCGCTCTCTCCCTGCACCGGTTCCACCCAGACATTGGCACCATGGCGGATGATCGGCTCCACCGGATAGATGGAAAAATCCCCGTGGCGCAGGATCTCGTTCGCATACGCAGAGATCTCCACCGTGTTACGGTAGCTTTTCCTCAGAAGACCAAAAGCGTCATAGTCGCCGGTCAGGATGAGTCTGCGCAGTTCATCCCAGTCATTCAGGCCGTACTGAAAATGGATATTCTGCGAGGTATCGCCCATGATCGTGTAGGTGCAGCCCGACAGGCACGCATCCATACACCGGTATGCCATCATCCCGAAGTCCTGCGCCTCATCGATCACCACATGACTCGCCTCCCTGACCGGGTCTGTCTCCTTAATCCGCTTGTAGATATAGGCCAGCGCCGCCAGATCATAGACGTCAAAGGAATTCCCCGGCGGGGTTACTTCCCTGCCGCAGGCTGCCTGCGCCGCCAGGAAATCCTGATAGAAGGCATAGACCGATCCCTCCCATTTTCCCTTTCCAAAGTACATCGTGTATTTCCGGTCGAGCTGCTTTTTCTCTTCTGCCGGAAACGTGATGTCTCTTCCCAGGATCTCATTCTCATATCTGGAATGAACAATCTCCCCCAGCATCAGCATTTTGCTCTCCATGGAATCCGCCGGATGCTCCTTTAGATAGCGTAAACATCCTCTGCCGGTACGCTCTCTTTTTCATATTCTTCGCAGTATGCTTTTAAATCAAGGAACCACTCCGTATCGCACTTGACGCTGTTTTTCGGATCGTCTCTCTCCATACTGTGGTACGAGTAGAGCGCATCGTCCCAGTCTTCATATAAAAGCCGGACAAACAGCTGCTCCATCGTCAGCTGGCGGATTCCGTACACATCCAGTTCCGGGAGAACGCTTGTGATATAGTTTAAAAGGATCCGGTTGCTTCCCACAATGTAAAAATCCTCCGGCCGGAAATCATCCTTATAGTTATACAAAATGTAGGATATGCGGTGCATTGCCACGGTCGTTTTTCCGGAACCCGCCACGCCCTGAATGATGACGTTCGTCCGCGGCGAGCGGCGGATGATGACATTCTGCTCCTTCTGGATTGTCGCAATGATCTCTCCCAATACCGCTT
>SFNH01000177.1 GCA_004554205.1 Clostridium sp. | reverse complement strand
TGAGTCCGACTTCGCCACCGACGAAGACGACGATTTCTTGGATTAATGGAGGTAAAGGACAATGAATGAGATCATGATTTCCACCGTGCTGTGCAACATCCTCATCGGCTGCTTCTGCGTTGTCGTCCTGTCTTGGGCAGTGGTCGCCATCCAGACCGTGATCAACGATTTCCGACGTGAGAAACGCGAGGAAAAGAAGTCCGCGCAGGATGACGAGTACCATCAGGAGCGCATGAAGGCTCTGAAGTGAGTAACCGGGCTGGTGGTGCCAAGCTGCCACCAGCCCATTTCTGATAAATGAGGTGACGATTATGGAACAACTGGTAAACACTGCAAATGAGCTGATTGCTGTCATCGTGAACTATGCCGCCTTCTTCATCATTTATGGAGCGATCTTCTACTTCATCGGCGCTGTGATCTATCAGATCCTCCGCGCTGTAGTCAAGAGGTTCCTCCCCACGTGGAAGCGCTGGTATCAGGCCATCCGCAGCAGAAAGCAGTGATCCAACTGGGCGACAGGGTGTTTTCTCTGTCGCCCTTTTCAGGAAGGATGGAATATCTATGAAAACCCTATCAATTGATATCGAGACCTACAGTGACGTCCCGCTCCAGAAAAGCGGTGTGTACCGTTACTGCGAGTCTCCCAATTTTGAAATCCTGCTCTTCGGGTACAGTGCGGACTCTGGCCCGGTGCAGGTGGTGGATCTGGCCTGCGGCGAGAAGATCCCCGCCGATGTGCTGGACGCTCTCACCGACGATACTGTTACCAAGTGGGCCTTTAACGCCAGCTTTGAACGGGTCTGCCTGTCCCGCTATCTTCGGGATTTGGGGATCAGCCTTGATCCCTTCCATGACAAGCATCCTCTCTCGCAGGAGATGGCCCACTTCCTGAACCCGGAAAGCTGGCGCTGCTCGATGGTCTGGGCGGCTACGATGGGCCTGCCGCTCTCCTTGGAAGGCGTCGGTGCCGTGCTGGGGCTTGAAAAACAGAAGCTGACCGAGGGCAAGGAGCTGATCAAATTCTTCTGCCAGCCCTGTGCGCCTACGAAGGCCAACGGACAGCGTACACGGAACCGCCCCTTCCACGCGCCGGACAAATGGGAAGCCTTCAAGCGCTACAACCTGCGCGACGTGGAGACTGAGATGGGCATCCAGCAGAGGCTGGCTAAATTCCCGGTCCCGGATCAGGTCTGGGAGGAATATCACATCGATCAGGAAATCAACGACCGTGGCGTCCGGTTGGACATGGAGCTGGTCCATGCCGCCATCGACATGGATACCCGCTCCCGGCAGGAGCTGACTACCGCCATGAAGCGGATGACCTCTTTGGAGAACCCCAACAGTGTGCAGCAGATGAAGCAGTGGCTTTCGGACAACGGCATGGAGACCGAGTCACTCGACAAGAAGGCCGTGGCGGAGCTTTTGAAGGATGCTCCAGCGGAGCTACGGGAGGTACTGTCCCTGCGGCAGCAGTTGGCCAAGTCCTCCGTCCGGAAATACCAGGCGATGGAGAATACTGTCTGCTCCGACAGCCGTGCCCGTGGGATGTTTCAGTTCTTCGGCGCTGCGCGGACAGGCCGGTTTTCCGGGAGGAACATCCAACTGCAAAACTTGCCTCAGAATCATCTTCCGGATCTCGCCGAAGCCCGTGCCCTTGTTCGCGCCGGTGACTTCGACGCCGTGAAGCTCCTGTATGAGGATGTGCCGGACACACTTTCTCAGTTGATCCGCACCGCATTCATCCCCAGAGAAGGCGCTCAGTTTCTCGTGGCCGACTTCTCCGCCATCGAGGCCCGCGTCATCGCCTGGTACGCCGGGGAGACGTGGCGGCAGAAGGTCTTCGAGCAAGGCGGCGACATCTACTGCGCCAGCGCCAGCCAGATGTTCAAGGTCCCCGTGGAAAAGCACGGGATCAACGGCTACCTGCGTCAAAAGGGGAAAATCGCGGAGCTGGCCCTCGGCTACGGCGGCTCTGTCGGCGCTTTGAAGGCGATGGGCGCCATCGAAATGGGCCTGACGGAGGACGAGCTCCCGCCACTGGTGGACGCTTGGCGACAGTCGAACCCCCGGATCGTGGAATTCTGGTGGGCCGTGGACCGGGCGGTCATGGAGGCCGTGCGGTATAAGCATTCCACCAGCAGCTACGGGCTGACCTTCTCCTGCCGGAGTGGGATGCTTTTTATCACGCTGCCCTCCGGGAGGAGCCTTGCCTATGTGAAGCCGAAGATCGGCACAAACAAGTTCGGCGGCGAGTGTATCACCTATGAAGGCGTCGGCGCGACGAAAAAATGGGAGCGGCTGGATTCCTACGGCCCCAAGTTCGTAGAGAACATCGTGCAAGCCACCGCCCGCGATATTCTCTGCTACGCCATGCGCACGCTTCGGTGCTGCTCCATCGTCATGCACATCCACGACGAGCTGGTCATCGAGGCAGATCCCAGCATGTCGCTGGATGCCGTGTGTGAGCAGATGGGCCGGACCCCGCCGTGGGCAACAGGCCTGCTGCTCCGGGCAGACGGCTACGCCACACCTTTTTACAAAAAAGATTGATTTCGGCCCGCTCAAATCAGGCGTTCATCTCCAATGGAAATTAGAGGTGGACGCCTTTTCCTATGTCCGCCCGGAAAGGAGGAATCGCGTCATGACGATCAGCAAGTACAACAGCGAAGGCTATCCGGACCCGACGGCCCATGATGCCCTGACGGCCATCGAGCAGGAGCATCGTGCCCTTCGCGCCTTCCGGCCCATCGTGTACATCTGCTCTCCCTATGCCGGAGATGTTGCGGCCAATATCGAGGCCGCGAGACGCTACAGCCGCTTTGCTGTCGAAACCGGGTATATCCCCATCGCGCCGCATCTGTTGTTCCCGCAGTT
>SFNH01000176.1 GCA_004554205.1 Clostridium sp. | reverse complement strand
TGATTCTGTTTATGTAGGCCGATTTCCTGTCTCGGCCGATCTGGCCGGCTGGGGAGATCAGCCGAGGAACCACTGCGTCCAGTAGCCGCCGTTCGCGACATAGCCGACGCCGATGGACGTGAAGTTTGCGGAGAGGATGTTCGCACGATGGCCCGCGGAATTCATCCAGGCCTCCACGACGGACTGCGCCGACGAATAGCCCATGGCGATGTTTTCACCGGCATAGGAATAGGAGATGCCGAAGCTGCGCATCATGTCGAACGGGGAGCCATAGGTCGGGCTTTCATGCGAGAAGTAACCATTTTGCCGCATGTCCTGCGATTTGACGCGGGCATAGCGGCAGAGACTCTCGTCAAGCGTCAGCGCAGAGAGTCCGTACTGCGCGCGGATCTCGTTCACGAGCGAGACAACGGCGCGCTCCTCCGCGAGGACGGAGCCGCTGTCCGGCTGGGACGGCGTTTCGGGCGTATCCGGCTCGGAAGGCTGCTCCGGCGTGCTGGGCGTATCCGGCTGCCCGGTACAGGAGCCGCCGGAGCAATCCGTGTCAGGACACGTCTGATCCGGGCAGGTCTGCTCCGGGCATTGCTGCCAGCAGGAGACCGGGAGGCCACAGCCGGATGGCAGCGTGATGTACTGCCAGCGGGCGGCGGAGGCGGGGAGCGCGAGCGCGGCAAACAGCGCCAGCGCGCTCAGGGTGGTTTGGATTTTTCTTTTCATTGGGAATCCCTCCTTCTTCTTCGTTTTACCCCAGCTTCTGGACGATTGCAAGTGGTAAATCCTTCCGCAGGCGCGGCGAGATGCGCGGAAATACTTGTGTTTTCGCGCGTTTTTTGCTATACTGGAGACAAGAAGAGAAATGATTTCCAGTGAGGTGTCGATATGCAGCAGCATGGTTTTATCCACGATATGCTCGATGTAAAGGTCCTGATTCTGTTTGTGGCGTCGAAGGCGCTCTATCCGCTGAGCTTGCAGAAGATCTATGAGCTTTGCTTTCAGGATGACTGCCTGAGCTATTTCGATGTGAGCGTCGCGGTGCCGCAGATGGTGGAAAGCGGCCATCTCGAGAAGACCGGCGAGGACGAATACGTCATCACGGACAAGGGCCGCGAGCAGGAGGAGGTCACGAGCGACGCGATTGCGTATCCGGTGATGCAGCGGGCGCTGGCCGCGGTGGAGCGGTTCAACCGCGAGATCAAGCGGCAGAGCATGGTACGCACGGAGGTGATCCCGCGCGAGGGCGGCGATTTTTCCGTGGTGCTTGGGCTGGACGACGAGAAGAGCAATCTGATGACATTGGAACTCATGGCCCCGACGCAGACGCAAGGCCGCGCGCTGGCCCGTGCGTTCAGCCGGAGGGCGGAGAAAATTTTTCAGTTGGTGATGACCGAGCTTTTGGAGGAAGCGGAGGGAAAGAACAATGAAAAACTTTGAACATGCAGCAGAAGTATTGACGGCACTGATGGAGGAGCGGGATCTGACGGCGGCGGAGCTTTCACGTCAGACGGAGGTGAACGCGGGTACGATCCGGAATTTGATGACCGGAAGACAGACAAACATCAGCACAAGAAATCTTATGACTTTGGCCCGCTATTTCGGGATGAGCATGGAAGAATTCATCCGAAAAATTCAGTAGACGCCGGATTTCACAGTTTTGTCACGGCGGCTTCACACAAAATTCATAAAAGCAGATTCGATTGTACTTGAAAAATTGTGCAAGTTGTGGTATGATACCAGCACAGGGAGAGATCCCTGAGGCACATTTGAGGATCGAAGATTCGGTTCTCGGATGCGTCTGAGGAAGTAGGAACAAACGAAAGGAGCGGCTATTATGAGATTTCAGTACGCAGAAAAAAAGGTCAGCCTGCCGGAGAACGTTCACAGGTATGCAGAGAAGAAGGTCATGAAGCTGGAACGATTCTTTGGTGACGACGCCGACGCTCTTGTCACCTTCAGTGTGGAGAAGAACCGGAACAATGTCGAAATTACGGTTCATGCTGCCAACACATACTTCCGCGCCAGTGAGAGCACGTCTGATATGTTCGCGTCGGTGGACGCGGCGGTCGCCACGATCGAGCGGCAGATCCGCAAGAACAAGACGCGTCTCGCCAGAAGACTCCGTCAGGACGCCTTCGTCCGCACACCCGATGCCACCTCGTTCGCTCCGGAGGAGCCGGAAGAGGGGACGTTTGAGATCATCCGGACGAAGAAGTTCAACATGAAGCCCATGACCCGAGAGGAAGCGATCCTTCAGATGAATCTGTTGGAGCACAGCTTCTTCGCGTTCCGGGACGAGGACTGTGACGGGGCATTCGCGGTGGTCTACAGAAGGACCGACGGGGGCTACGGCTTGATCGAGGATGCGGAATAAGGCGCGGCGCGCCATATAGATGGATCCCAGGGCGGGCGGCACTCGATGTGCCGCCCGCTTTTCCGGCCCGGAACAACAAGATATGGGGGCAAAATATGGGACAGGGCACCAGCGGAGGCATGGTGCGGAAAAGATGGAGAAAAAGTGAAAAAAGTGCTTGACAAAACAGGCTCCGTTTGGTATTATAGCAGAGCGCTTTTGAGAGCGCCGGGCATTGCAGATGCGCGTCATGAAGATCTTGAAAAAAGATGAAAAAAGTTCTTGACAAACAAATGAAGCCATGCTAGAATATTAAAGTTCGCTGTGAGCGGAAACGTTTGAAAGTGAACGACAGAAAATCACAAAGTTCTGAAAAAAGTCCTTGACAAATTCAAAACTTCGTGATAAAATCAGAAAGCTCGCTGATGAGCGAGTGAGCCGCAAAATTGCGGAGTGCACCTTGTAAATTAAACAACGAGAACATGAACAAACACCTTGGACAATTTAGGTTCTGGAAAGAACCGAAACAAGTTGTTCAATGAATGT
>SFNH01000041.1 GCA_004554205.1 Clostridium sp. | reverse complement strand
GGAGACGCTATAAGACGTCCGGTATGTCTAGATTTCTGTCAACTGCGCATGATATAGCCAGAAGCGGTTATAGCGTAACAGTTCAGTCGCACGGCTGAACTGTTGCGTTATAGCGTGCGCAGTTGCCGGACTTCAGCCGCAGATACGAAAGGAACGATATGGTTTCAAACAGCGAATACGCCATTCAGGTGCAGAATGTCAGAAAAATTTATAAGCTATATGATAAGCCCATCGACCGGCTGAAAGAATCCCTGAGCCTTACACATAAGAGTTATCATAGGGATTTTTTTGCGTTAGACGACATTTCCTTTGATGTGAAAAAGGGCGAGACCGTCGGCATTATCGGGACGAACGGTTCGGGCAAGTCCACAATCTTAAAGATCATCACGGGCGTGCTGACGCCCACGAGCGGCGAGGTGCGGGTATCCGGCGTGATCTCCGCCCTTCTGGAGCTCGGCGCGGGCTTTAATATGGACTACACCGGCATTGAGAACGTCTACATGAACGGCACGATGATGGGCTTTACGAAGAAGCAGATGGAGGAGAAGCTGCCGGATATCCTGGAGTTCGCCGACATCGGGGACTTTGTGTACCAGCCGGTAAAAACCTACTCAAGCGGTATGTTTGTGCGCCTGGCATTCGCGCTCGCCATCAATGTCGAGCCGGAAATCCTGATCGTGGACGAGGCGCTCTCCGTGGGCGATGTCTTTTTCCAGGCGAAATGCTACCGCCGCATGGAGGAGATCAGGAAGAACGGCACTACCATCCTCATGGTGACGCACGATATGGGAAGCGTCATCAAGTACTGCGACCGGGTGGTCCTCCTAAATAAAGGCCATTATGTCGCGGAGGGCGCGCCGGGAAAGATGGTGGATCTGTATAAAAAGATCCTCGCAAACCAGATGGATTCCTTAGAGGAAGAGCTGACTGAGATGAATGATTTTTCCGGCGGGACGCAGAGTGAGGCGGTCGTGGAGAAAGCGCAGGCGGAGCCTTCCCATGGAGGGCTTATGCGGGATAAGCTGACCGTCAACCCGAACCGCACCGAGTACGGAAACGGAAAGGCGGAGATCTACGACCTGGGCATGTTTGACGAGCGGGGGAATCTGACGAACCTTCTCCTAAAGGGCGAGTATTTCACCATCAGGGAAAGGATCCGCTTCCACGACGAGATTCAGGCGCCGATCTTCACCTACACCATCAAGGATAAGAAAGGCGCGGACTTAACGGGCACAAACACCATGTTTGAGGGCGCGGACATCAAGCCGGTGAAGCGGGGAGACGAGTATGAGGTGACATTCAGGCAGAAGATGACACTGCAGGGCGGGGAATATCTTTTGTCCATGAGCTGCACAGGCTTTGAGCAGGGAGAGCACACGGTCTATCACCGGCTCTACGATGTGGTGAGCATCACCGTGATCTCCAACAAGAATACCGTGGGCGTGTACGACATGGAGTCGGAGGTCGAAGCGGTATTAAAAAGAGGACAGAAGTCATGAGAAAGATTGATGATGAGATACAGCTTCTTTTAAAAGAACACAGGGGCAATGTCCGGGAGATCCTGGACGAAAACAGGGATCTGGACTGCTTCTATGCGCTGTCCCCGCAGCGCGATCTTTTGCTTGAATGGTATGATTTTGAGACGGAGGCAGAGCTCTTGCAAGTGGGCGCGGACTACGGGGCGATGACCGGGCTGTTCCGCACGAGCGTGCGGGAGGTGACGGTGCTCGATGCGGACGCGGACGCCTTAAAAACAGTGGAGCTTCGTTTCCCCGGAGCGGCTAACATCCGCTATGAGAGGGACTGCCTGACGTCTTTTGTGGAGCGCGCGGAAAAGTCTTACGATTATGTGGTGCTCGCCGGGACGCTCACCGCGCCCTACGCGGAGAATATCCGGGCGGCGAAAAGGCTCCTAAAGCCGGACGGCGTTCTGATCGTGGCGTGTGCCAATGCCCTCGGCATGAAGTATTTTGCGGGGAGCCGGCCGGAGCCGGACGCCCTGACGAAGAAGCAGCTTGCGGAGCTTTTGTCCGAAGACGGAGGCGAGGAGCGCTTCTACTATCCGATGCCGGATTACCGCACGCCGGTCAGCATCTACTCAGATGATTACCTGCCGAAGAAGGGCGATCTCACCCGCGTGACGCCCGCGTACGATTACCCACCTTATCATATGATGGATATGGGTGAGAAGTTTGACGCGGTCTGCGAGGCGGATGTGTTCGATCTGTACGCAAATTCCTATCTTGTATTCTGGAGCCGGAGTCATAAACGGATCCGTGGGACGGATGAGCGGATCTATGTCAAGTACAATAAGACGAGACGGGAGCAGTTCCAGATCAAGACGTGCATCTGCCGGAGGCTTGTCCCGGAAATGCGGCCTGAAGCGGAGACAGCGCCAAATGCGGCACACTCCGCCGTGTGGGAGCGCTATGTGGAGAAGGAGGCTTTGAGCCTCGACGGCGCGGCCCACATCATTTCCTTTAAAGAAAAGTACGAAAAACTGTCCGCCCAGCACGGACACTTAAAGCTGGCGGAGCCGACGATTCAGAGCGGCCGCAACGCGGTGAGCTTTCCGTACCTTAAGGGGCGTACCCTGGCGGAACGGCTCGGCGAGGAGATCTCCGGCGGAAGTCTTCCTCTTCCGGCGTTAAAGAGCGCGATGGATGAGATTTTTGACATTCCGCCGCAGTACCTCGGCGCGTTTGTGCGGACGGACGGGTTTGACGAGGTGTTCGCGGCGGGGCTCTCCGAGGCGGAGCTGGCGCTGCTTGCGCGGGACAGCTCCTGCGCGGTCACAAACATTGACGCGCTCTTTGAGAATATGCTCCTGACGGAGAATGGAATTTGCTGCCTTGATTATGAGTGGGTGTTTCTCTTCCCGGTGCCGGAGCATTTTGTGAAGTACCGGATCCTGTATTATTTCTATGAGCAGTACAGCAGCGTGATGAAGCAGACCTCGCTGGAAGAGATCATGGAGGAGTTTGAGGTCACGCCGGAGCTCATGGCAGTTTACGGGAAGATGGAGGAGAACTTCCAAACATATGTTCACGGCGAAAATCAGCAGCTCTATCTGGGGAATTACATGGTTTACTCGAAGGGGATCATCGACATCCGCCAGACTGAGAGCGACCTTGCGCGGGCGAGGGAGCGGATCGAGCAGATGAAGATCCACAGCCGTGAGAAGGATGTGACGATCCGCAAGATCACGGAGGTACAGCGCCTGACGAATAATCATGTGACGAATCTTGAGGCGATCATCCGCGATCTGCGCCATGAGGTCAGCGAGATGGGAAAGACCCTGGCGTATTTAGATAAGCATGAGGCGCTTGTATTCAAGCTTCGCAGGAAGCTGGGTGATAGGTTCAACAGGAAATTTCCGAAGGGCTCCCCCGAGCGCAAGAAGCTGTCCTACTTAAAGGAATACCTGCTTCATCCGATTCGCTCGCTGAAGCTGTATTCCACTCCCGAGGGGAAAAACCTGCGGGACGGGGATTTTCATATCGGCGATATCTATAAGCAGCACGGGAAGCTTCATTTTGACTATGTTAAGGAGCCCACGGTGTCCATCGTGATCCCGGTCTACAACCAGATCCACTACACCTACGCCTGCTTGCTGTCCATTTTAGAGCACACGAAGGACGTCTCCTACGAGGTGATCATTGCGGATGATGTCTCGACGGACGCGACGGAGCGGCTGAGCGAGTACGCGGAGGGGCTTGTGATCTGCCGGAACGCCACGAATCAGGGCTTTCTCTTAAACTGCAACAACGCGGCGGGTCATGCCCGCGGCAGATACCTGATGTTTCTGAACAATGACACGCAGGTGACGCAGGGGTGGCTTAGCGCGCTCGTGAAGCTGATCGAGTCGGACGATACCATCGGCATGGTCGGCTCGAAGCTCGTGTATCCCGACGGGCGGCTGCAGGAGGCGGGAGGCATTATCTGGAGCGACGGCTCCGGCTGGAACTACGGACGCCTCGACGACCCGGACAAGCCTGAGTATAATTATGTGAAGGATGTGGACTACATCTCCGGCGCGGCGATCCTCCTTTCCACTGAGCTGTGGAAGCGGATCGGCGGGTTTGACACGCGGTTTGCCCCGGCTTACTGCGAGGACTCCGACCTTGCGTTCGAGGTGAGAAAGGCGGGCTTTCGGGTGGTGTACCAGCCGCTTTCAAAGGTCATCCACTTCGAGGGCGTCTCGAACGGCACCGATGTGCAGGGCGCGGGCTTAAAGCGCTATCAGGTGGAGAACAGCAGAAAGCTTAAGGAAAAGTGGGCGGAGGAGTTTGCAAAACAGTGTGAGAATGACGGAAATCCCGACCCGTTCCGCGCGAGGGAGCGCAGCATGGGAAAGAAGATCATCCTTGTGGTGGATCACTATGTGCCGACCTACGATAAGGATGCGGGCTCAAAGACCACGTTCCAGTACCTGAAAATGTTCCTCAAGAAAGGCTATGTGGTGAAATTCCTCGGCGACAACTTTATGCGCGAGGAGCCGTACACGACAGAGCTGGAGCAGATGGGAATCGAGGTTTTGTACGGGCCGGAGTACCAGGTAAAGATCTGGGACTGGCTGCGCGACCACGGGGACGATATTGCAGTGGCGTACTTAAACCGCCCGCACATTGCGTCCAAATATATCGACTATATCCTGGACAACACGGATATCAAGGTGATCTATTACGGCCATGACCTGCATTTCTTGCGGGAGAGCAGGGAGTACCGCATCACCGGGGATCCGAAGACAAAGGAGGATGCGGAGTACTGGAAGTCCGTCGAGCTCACGCTGATGAGCAAGGCGGCGGTCTCCTACTATCCGTCTTACATCGAGCGGGATGCGATCCGCGAGATCGACCCGACGATCAAGGTAAAGGACATCACGGCGTACGTGTTCGACACGTTTGTAAATGATATTGAGGAGGACTTCGCGAAGAGGAACGGCCTTTTGTTCGTGGGCGGCTTCGCGCATCCGCCGAACGCGGACGCGGTGCTGTGGTTCGCGCGCGACATATACCCGCGCATCCGTCAGCAGATGGAGGAGGCCGGGCAGACGCCGCCGGAGTTTATCGTGGTCGGCTCGAAGGTGACGGACGAGATCAAGGCGCTCGCGCAGCCTGGAAACGGAATCATGATCCGTGGTTTTGTCTCTGAGGAAGAGCTGGCGCAGCTTTACGCCGCCTGCAAGATCGTGGTTGTTCCGCTGCGCTACGGCGCGGGGGTGAAGGGGAAGGTGGTCGAGGCCATCTACAACGGCGCGCCCATCGTCACCACGTCCATCGGCGCGGAGGGGATCCCGCAGGTGGAGGATGTGCTGCTTGTGGAGGACGAGTCGGAGCGTTTCGCCGACGCGGTGGTCAAGCTCTACCGGGACGATGCGGCATGCCGTGAGCTCTGCGAGAAGACCCAGCGCTATATCCGCCGGCACTTCAGCATGGATGCGGCGTGGAAGGTAATCGAGGAGGACTTTACTTGAGGGGGATTATAGTGGTAGAATGTAACTGTTCAGTAGGTCTGCGCATTTACTGCGCTGAACGTAAGAAAACGTGGTGGACGTAGGCAAAAATCCCATTGCCGAAGGCAATTTTCATGGATTTTTGCCCGTGACTGTGAAGGTACTGAACAGTTACGGTAGAATAAAGTAACAGTGAAGGTGCTGAACAGTTACAAAATAAAAAAACCGGAGGTTGCGCGGTCGTGCGCTGCGCGGCATTACAGGAGGAAAGAATGCAGGCGATTTTACTGGCGGGAGGGCTCGGGACGCGCCTTCGGAGCGTGGTAAACGACAGGCCGAAGCCGATGGCGCTGATCGGGGACAGGCCGTTCATGGAGTATGTGGTTCATGAGCTGTCCCGGCACAAAGTGACGGACATTATCTTTGCGGTCGGATATAAGGGCTCCATGGTGGAGGAGTATTTCGGGGACGGAAGCAGGTTTTCATCGGCGGACGGCTCGGGGAGGAAGCTGCGGATCCGATACGCGTACGAGGAGGAGCTTTTAGGGACCGCCGGAGCGATCAAAAACGCGGGGCGGCTCGTGACGGACGACGCCTTTTTCGTCCTGAACGCGGATACCTTCTACCGGCTCGACTACAGCCGCCTGGTGCGGATGCAGCGCGAGGCGGATCTGGATATGGCGCTCGTGCTGCGCCGGGTGCCGGACATCTCGCGCTACGGGGCGGCAGTTCTTAAAGACGGTATGCTGACGGGCTTTAACGAAAAGGCGGCCGGGGCGGGGCCCGGAACCATCAACGGCGGCGTGTATTTTATGCGGCGGGAGCTGCTCGATGCGATCCCCGAGGGGAAGGTCTCCCTGGAAAATGAGATGATCCCCGGGTGGCTTGATGAAAAGCGCCGGATTGGCGGATTTGTCAACGACGGATACTTTATTGACATCGGGATTCCCGAGGCGTACTATCAGTTTATAAATGATGTAAAGAAAGGAGTCATCGTATGGTAATCAGAGGACGGGCGCCGCTCAGGGTCAGCTTTGGCGGCGGCGGGACGGACGTGGAGCCGTTCTGCGTGGAGCAGGGCGGAGCCATTATCGGCAGCACGATCAATAAATACGCGTATTGCTCGATCGTTCCGCGCACGGACGACGAGATCATCGTCCACTCGCTGGACTTCGACATGACGGTCAAATACAACGCGCGAGAGAACTTTGTCTACGACGGCAAGCTGGATCTGGTAAAGGCGTCATTAAAGGCGATGGATATCAAACAGGGCTGCGAGGTGTACCTACAGTGCGACGCTCCGCCCGGTTCCGGGCTTGGGACCTCCTCCACCGTGATGGTGGCGCTGCTCGCGGCGATGGCGCGCTGGAAGGGCGTGGAGATGGACGCCTACCGCCTCGCCGATCTTGCCTACGAGGTGGAGCGGAAGGATCTGGGGATCGAGGGCGGTTATCAGGATCAGTACGGGGCGACCTTTGGCGGCTTTAACTTTATCGAATTCCACGGGCGGGGCGATGTGGTGGTGAATCCGCTCAGGATCAAGAAGGACATTATCCATGAGCTTCAGTACAACCTGCTGCTCTGCTACACGGGGAATATCCATGTGTCCGCAAATATTATCAAGGATCAGGTGAAAAATTATACCGACCGCGACGCGTTTGCCGCGATGTGCGAGGTGAAGGCGCTCGCCTACGCGATGAAGGACGAGCTTTTAAAGGGCAATCTCCACAGCTTCGGAAAGCTTCTCGACTACGGCTGGCAGAGCAAGAAGCGCATGAGTAGCAAGATCACGAGCCCGCAGATCGACGAGCTGTATGAGGAGGCCATAAAGGCGGGCGCGCTGGGCGGCAAGCTCCTCGGCGCGGGCGGCGGCGGCTACCTTTTGATGTACTGTCCCTACAATGTCCGCCACAAGGTGGCGGCGCGCATGGAACAGGTGGGCGGTCAGCTTGCCGACTGGAATTTTGAGCTGCGCGGCGCGCAGGCGTGGATCTCGGACGAGAGCCGTTGGGATTACGACCGTGTGAAGGTTCACCTTTCCTGCGGGGATTACGAGTTCCCTATTTAAAGAAACGCGCATCGGGAGATAAAGATGGAAAAGGTGATATTTCTGGACCGGGACGGGACGCTCAATGAGGAGGTCAATTACCTGTACCGCAGGGAGGAGCTGATTTTGTTTGACGGTGTGCCGGAGGCGCTTAAGCTCTTTAAGGAGCACGGATACAGGCTCGTGGTGGTCACGAACCAGGCCGGCGTGGCGAGGGGGTATTACGGCGAGGAGGATGTGGTGAAGCTTCACCGCTATATGAACGATCTCTTAAGGCCGCGGGGGGCGGAGATTGACGCGTTTTATTACTGTCCGCACCACCCCGAGCACGGTATCGGCGGGTACGGGATCTCCTGCCACTGCAGGAAGCCGGAGACCGGGCTGTTTGAGATGGCGGAGCGAAGGTTCGCGG
The DNA here is from genome assembly GCA_004554205.1 of Clostridium sp. Classification (GTDB taxonomy): domain Bacteria; phylum Bacillota; class Clostridia; order Lachnospirales; family Lachnospiraceae; genus Brotaphodocola. The sequence continues at coordinate 14,829 of SFNH01000041.1, read as the reverse complement.
TCGACAAGGCGCGCTCCTGGATGATCGGTGATAAGATGAGCGATATACTGGCGGGGAAGAATTACGGCGTGCACACGGCGCTCGTGGGCACCGGCTATGGCGCTGAAGTCAACAGAGAGCAGGAGAAAAAGGGAGAAGTCCCTTATGATATCTACGGCGCAACGCTTCTTGAAGCTGCGCGTAAGATTATCGGCGGACAAAACGGCATACGCCGGGGCGAATAGGAGAGAAAAGATGAGATTGACGGAAAAACAGCAGGCGATCCTTGATGAGCTTTTGGAGCGTTACCCGAAGCTAAGGCCGATCCGGGCGCAGATCCTCGACGCCTATGAGGTGATGGAGCGCTGCTATGAGAACGGCGGCAAGCTTCTGATCGCCGGAAACGGCGGGAGCTGCGCGGACGCGGAGCACATCGTCGGGGAGCTGATGAAGGGCTTTGTGAAGCGCCGGGAGCTGCCGGAAGATTTGAAGGAGCGCCTCCGCGAGGCGGATGAGGCGCACGGCGGCGCACTCGCGGACAGCCTTCAGGGGAGCCTGACGGCGATCGCGCTCACCGGCCACGCGGCATTTTCCACGGCGTTTGCCAATGACGTGGACGCGGATATGGTGCTCGCGCAGCAACTCTGCGGCTACGGCAGGAGGGGCGATGTGTTTTTGGGTATCTCCACCTCGGGGAACTCGAAAAATGTGGATTACGCGGTCACAGTGGCGAAGGCGAAGGGCTTAAAGGTCATCGGCCTGACGGGCCGGGACGGCGGGAAGCTTTCGCGGCGCGCCGACGTGGCGCTCATTGCCCCGGAGCTCTTGGAGGAGCGCTTCTTCGGAGCGGGAGAGTGAGCGATGGTCAGCCATACATTTGCGGTTTGCGCCTATAAGGATTCGCCGTATCTTGAGGCGTGCATCCGGTCATTAAAGCGCCAGTCGGTTCCGTCGCAGATCATCCTCTGCACGTCCACGCCAAGCGATCATATCCGGGCGCTTGCAGAAAGGTTTGATCTGCCGCTCTATGTGCGCGACGGCGAGAGCGATATACAGGACGACTGGAATTTCGCGTGTGAGAGGGCGGGGACGAGGCTTGTGACGATTGCCCATCAGGACGACTGCTACCACAGGGACTACGCGAGGGCGGTGCAGGAATGCTGGGCGAAGTACCCGGATACGACGGTGTTCACCACGGACTGCGCCATTGTCCGGGGAGAGAGGAAGGAGAGACCGGGGGCTGTGCAGCATATAAAGCGCGTGCTGAGGCTGCCTCTGCGGTTTCACAGGATTGCTGACCGGACTTTCGTGAAGCGGGCGGCGCTCATCTTCGGGAACCCGATCATCTGCCCGTCCTGCACCTACGATAAGGAAGCGCTGGGGCTGCCGATCTTTGACTCCCCTTACAAATTTGCGTTAGACTGGGACACGATGTGGAAGCTCGCGAAGCGGCCGGGGCGGTTTGTGTGTGTGGAAAAGCCGTTGATCCGGTATCGGATCCATGACGGGGCGACGACGAAAATGTATACCCGGGATCATCGGCGGGCGGCGGAGGAGGAAGCGATGTTCCTCAAGATCTGGCCGGGGCCCGTGGTGAAGGGGATCATGTGGTTTTACCGGCGTGCATACGCACAGTATCAATCAGAACAGATACAGGAGAAATAAGGAAAATGGAGAGACAGATGGAGTATTCGGGGAAGCCCACGGCAGATATCTGGCAGCGCCAGGAGTGGACGAGGCGCGCGCGGGAGCGGAAGACCGACTTGCTGGTGATCCTGTTTCTGACAGGCTTCGCGTTCTTTATCAACCGCCATATGGAGCTTAAGGGGCTTTATATGGATGACCTATATCAGTGGTTCTGCTACAATGACGTTTCGTTTTTTGAGGCGGTGTTTGAGAGCGGCGGCACGCGTTTCCGCGTGCTCTACAATCTGGTGTCCTGGATTCAGATGAAGCTGTTCGGCACGCATATAAACTGGTATGTTCCGTTCAATATTCTTCTCAACACGGGGCTTGCCTACACGCTGTACAGGATCGCGAGGAAATTCAGCCGCTCGGTCTGTGTCGGCGTGTCGTGCGCGCTGATCTTTCTGGCTTCGAGAATGTCCTACTATCAGATCGGGCAGGCGCTCGGCCTGATGGAGACCATGGCAATGTGGCTGGCGATCGCGGTGCTCTATCTTCTGTACGGGTATCTGAATGAGAAGGACGGTAAGGGGAACAGCCGGATCTTTCTGGCGTCGTCTCTGTATGTGGCGGTCTGCTTTGTGCATGAGCGGTACATGGCGCTGCTTCCGCTTTTCTTTATCGTGCTTTTGTTTAAGCGGGCGAGGGACCTGCGGCTCTGGCTCGCGCCGACGGGAGGTTTTATCTTCGTCCAGCTGCTTCGCCTGATCTTCATAGGAACGGTGTCTCCGGCGGGGACCGGCGGCACGGATGTGATTGATACAATCTCGGTAAGCTCGGTGTTCCGCTTTGTGATGAGCCAGATCGCGTATCTGTTTGGGATCAATGCGGGGCCGGATTACTTAAACGGTCAGAATTTCAGAGAAGCGCCGCTATGGGTCATGGCGCTTATCGCGGTTGCCGACCTGATGCTTGTGATGCTGACGGCGGTATTCATTATAAAGCTGATCCGCATGGGGAAGAAGAGCCTTAAGTACCTGCCGACGGCGGTCTTGTTTGTGGCATTTATCGGGGCGTGCATTGTGTGCTCCAGCGTGACGATCCGCGTGGAAATGCGCTGGGTCTATGTGTCCTACGCGGCGGCGCTTCTGTTTTTGTCCTGGATGTACGGGGTTGTCACAGAGGAGATGACAGAGCAGGGACGCTGGGATCAGGCCATCCCGTATCTCGGCATGATAAGCGTCTATGTGCTTTTGATGCTTATGGTAGAGACCTACTACCGCGGGCTGTTTCCCAATCTCTACTATTGGGCGGATCAGGAGCGCTACAATTCGCTGGCGGAGGAGACCTACGGCAATTACGGCGTCGGCATTTTCGGAAAGACGATCTACATCGTCGGCGATGACTTTGAGATGAGCGAGTTTACCGAGGAGAATTTCTTTAAGGTGTTTGACAAGCTGAACAGGGAGGACAGCACGAAGGTAGTGCACGTTCAGGATGTGCGCGAGATCGGGCTGGTGAACGATGAGATGCTGGTGATCGGGGAGGATCCGGAGCACAACCGCTTCCAGGATGTGACCCATGCGGTGGACGTGTTCAAGTGCCGTCCCATCTACGGATTTTACGATGACGGCTGGCTCGACGAGCGTGCCGAGGTGCAGGTGATGGCGGGCAGCACCGGAAAGATTCACCTGCAGTTCCAGTATCCGAGAGATTTGACGGACGACCAGTGGATGACGGTTTATGTAAACGAAGAGCCGCGGGAGTATCTGAACTTTGACACGAATGTCAAGGAGTGTGTGATCGAGGCAAGTCCCTACGAGCCGGTGAGGCTTAGGTTTGAGAGTAATTTCTATGTGCCGAACGCGCTTGAGAAGCGCGGGGAGACGCGGCTTGCGGTTCTGTTAAACATGACGGCGGATTAAGCGCAAAAAAGGAGAGTGCAAAGGAGAGAATATGAAGGTTGTAATTCTGGCGGGAGGCTTGGGAACGAGGATCAGCGAGGAGAGCCACTTAAAGCCGAAGCCGATGATCGAGATCGGCGGGCGGCCGATCCTGTGGCATATTATGAAGTACTATTCGGAGTTCGGATTCCATGAGTTTGTGATCTGTTTAGGCTACAAGCAGTATGTGGTGAAGGAGTTTTTTGCGGATTATTTCCTGCACACCTCCGATGTGACCTTTGATCTGGCAAATAATAAGATGGAGGTTCACAATAATTACTCCGAGCCGTGGAAGGTGACGCTTGTGGATACGGGGCTTAACACCATGACCGGAGGCAGGGTGAAGCGGATCGAGCCCTACATCGGGAATGAACCGTTCATGCTGACCTACGGCGACGGGGTCTGCAATGTGGATCTTGACGCGCTTGTGCGCTTTCACAGAAGCCACGGGAAGACCGCGACGATCACCACGGTAAATATCGGCCAGCAAAAGGGCGTGCTCGACATCGCTCCGTCGGGCGAGGTGCGCTCCTTCCGCGAGAAATCCGTGACGGACGGCGCGATCATCAACGGCGGCTTCATGGTGTTAAATCCGGAGATTTTTTCCTATTTAAAGGACGATACGACCGTGTTTGAGCGGGAGCCGATGCAGCGTCTGGCCGCGGAGGGACAGCTCATGTCATTCTACCACGGCGGCTTCTGGCAGTGCATGGACACCCAGCGGGAGATGAAGAGACTGGAGGAGCTCTGGCAGTCGGGAGCGGCGCCGTGGAAGATCTGGAAGTAAGCAAATCAGGCAGGAGAAGAGAGATGGACTATAATCTGGAAGCATGCAGAGAATTCTATAATGGAAAAAAGGTGCTCGTCACCGGGCATACCGGCTTTAAGGGCGCGTGGCTTGTCCGAATCCTGACGCTCGCGGGCGCGAGTGTGACAGGCTACGCGCTTGAGGCGCCAACCGACCCGGCGCTTTTTAAGATCGCGGGGCTTGACGATACTGTGGATTCGGTGATCGGGGATATCCGGGATCTCGCCCATCTAAAGCAGGTATTTGAGCGAGTGCGGCCGGAGCTCGTGATCCATCTGGCGGCGCAGCCGATCGTGCGGGATTCGTACCGCGATCCGGTCGGCACCTATGAGACGAATGTGATGGGGACGGTCAATCTTCTCGAGTGCGTGCGCCTTACGCCGTCGGTGAAGTCGGTGTTAAATGTGACGACGGACAAGGTGTATGAGAATCGGGAGTGGGAGTACGGCTACCGGGAGTGCGACCCGCTCGACGGCTACGACCCCTATTCCAACAGTAAGTCCTGCTCGGAGCTTGTGACCCACAGCTACACGAAATCTTTTTTCAGCGACGGACATTGCGCCATATCGACTGCGCGCGCCGGAAATGTGATCGGCGGCGGCGATTTCGCGAACGACCGCATTATCCCGGACTGTGTGCGCGCCGTGGCGTCGGGAAAGGAGATCGCGGTGAGAAATCCCTACTCGACACGCCCGTTTCAACATGTGCTCGAGCCGCTGTTTGCCTATCTTATGATCGCGCAGAGGCAGTATGAGGATACCCGTTATCAGGGATATTATAATGTGGGCCCCGACGACTGCGACTGCGTTACCGCGGGCGAGCTTGTGACGATGTTCTGCGAGCTGTGGGGCGATAAATCGTCCTGGGTAAACCGCCACGACGGCGGGCCGCATGAGGCTTCCTTTTTAAAGCTGGACTGCTCGAAGCTTAAGAGCGTGTTTGGCTGGAACCCCAGGTGGCATATCCGCGAAGCGGTGGAGAAGACCGTCTCCTGGTCGAAGGCGTACCTTGGCGGCGAGGATATGCGGGCGGTCATGGACAAGCAGATCAGGGAGTACGCCGGATCGTTCTGACGGTATCTTCAGGGACGCAAAAGTAACTGTGAAGGTACTGAACAGTTACACGCAAAGCGAATTGAGACAGAAAGGAAGACGGGAACTTATGGAGAAGACGAAGGAGCAGGCGCGCCAGGAGATTCTTGAGCTGGTGGCGGATTACTGCGAGACGTATCATATTAAGGATAAAAAGCCGTACGAGCCGGGGGACCGGATCCCGTATGCCTCCCGCGTCTATGACGCTGCGGAGATGGTGAATCTGGTGGACAGCGCTCTGGAATTCTGGCTGACCTCCGGGCGCTTTACGGACGAGTTTGAGAAAAAGCTCGCCTCGTATCTTAATGTGCGCTACTGCGCGCTTGTAAACTCGGGCTCGTCCGCGAACCTTCTGGCGTTTATGGCGCTCACCTCACCGCTTCTTAAGGAGCGGCAGGTGCGTCCGGGCGATGAGATCATCACGGTGGCGGCGGGATTTCCCACCACGGTGACGCCGGCGATCCAGTACGGGGCGGTGCCGGTGTTTGTGGACGTGACGATCCCGCAGTACAATATCGACGTAAGCCAGCTTGAGGCGGCGTACTCGGATAGGACGAAGGCGGTGATGATCGCCCACACGCTGGGGAATCCCTTTGACATTAAGGCGGTAAAGGGCTTTTGCGACCGGCATGGGCTGTGGCTTATCGAGGACAACTGCGACGCGCTCGGGAGCCGTTACAGCCTTCTCGGCGAGGAGAGATTTACCGGAACCTTCGGAGATATCGGGACCTCCAGCTTCTATCCGCCGCACCATATGACGATGGGTGAGGGCGGAGCCGTGTATACGGACAACCCGCTCTTAAATAAGATCATCCGCTCCCTTCGCGACTGGGGGCGCGACTGCGTGTGTCCGTCCGGGATGGACAATCTCTGCGGCCACCGCTTTGACGGAAAGTACGGAGAGCTGCCGCCTGGATACGACCACAAATACGTTTACTCGCATTTTGGATACAATTTAAAGGCGACCGATATGCAGGCGGCGGTCGGCTGCGCCCAGCTTGACAAGTTCCCGGGGTTTGTGGAGCGCAGGCGCCACAATTTCGACCGGTTAAGGGCGGCGCTCTCCGACACGGCGGACAGGCTGATCCTGCCGGAGGCGTGTGAGAATTCCGTGCCGAGCTGGTTCGGCTTCCTCATCACATGCCGGGAGGGAATCGACCGCAACGCGGTGGTGCGCCACATCGAGAGCAGAGGCATCCAGACGAGGATGCTGTTTGCGGGCAATATTACACGACACCCCTGCTTCGACCAGATGCGGGCGGAGAAGCGCGGCTACCGGGTAGTGGGTGATTTAAGCGCCACGGACCGGATCATGCGGGACACCTTCTGGGTCGGCGTCTATCCGGGCATGAGCGATGAGATGATCGACGAGATGGCGCGGGTGATCCACGAGGCGCTTAAATCTGTAGAAAAGGCGGCTGTTTGAGCGCATGGCTGAACAGTTGCCGGAAAAGGGCGAGTGGTATGCAGTATGACTTGAAAAAGGTTCACGAGACAAACTTAAAGATGTTAAAGGAGATCGACCGGATCTGCCGCAAATACAAGATCAGGTATATGCTCGACGCTGGGACGTTGCTCGGCGCGGTGCGCCATAAGGGCTTCATCCCGTGGGATGACGATGTGGACATCGCGTTCACCAGGAGCAATTACGAGGCGTTTCTAAAGGTGGCGCGCCGGGAGCTGCCGGATACGATGGAGCTTGTGCTGCCGTCCGATCTTCATGGAGGAAAGGCGTTTTTTGACTTCACGGCGCGGGTGATCTACAAAAACAGCCGCACCCACGAGGACACGCCGGAAATGGAGTATTACGACGGGAAGCTGAATCATCTGTGGGTCGATCTATTCGTCATCGACAAGCTGCCGCCGGGAAGGGCGCAGGCGGAGCTGACACGTTTTTTGCATAAGTGCGTTTACCTTCTCTCGATGGGGCACCGCTACCGGCTTGACTTTGCGAAATACAGCCTGTTTCACAGAGCGGCGGTGGGGTGCGTCTCCGCCGTGGGGCGCCTTTTGCCGATGAGCGTTTTGTTTAAGCTGCAGCGCGCCGTGGCGCTGAAGGATAGAAAAAAGCGCAGCGATCTTATGTATTACAGCAATTACCAGCCGGATTATCTGTATGTGACGTTAAAAAAAGAGTGGTGTGACGAGATTGTGGATCTGGATTTTTGTGATACGAAGCTGATGGCGTCAAGGTACTGGCATGAGGTGCTGACCTGGATCTACGGCGACTATATGGCGTTGCCGCCCGAGAACGAGCGCGTTCCGGCACATTCCACGGTGGAGATTCAGGTGTTTGACGAGGAGACTTAAAGGCTGACGAAAGGTTGTTGAGATAATGGGGAAGATGCTTTCCGTAGTGGTGTCCGTGTACAATGAAAAAGAGGCGCTGCCGATGTTTTATGAGACCGCGAAGCCGATCTTAGACGCGCTATCCTGGGATTATGAGCTCGTTTTCGTAAATGACGGAAGCCAGGATGGAAGTCTTGAAGTTTTAAAAGCGTTTGCGAAGTCAGATGAGCGGGTGAAGGTGGTGTCGTTCTCGCGAAACTTCGGCCACGAGGCGGCGATGATCGCGGGAATCGACTATGCGCGCGGCGATGGGATCGTCTGCATGGACGCGGATCTGCAGCACCCGCCGGAAATCCTTGAACGGATCGTCGCGAAGCTCGACGAGGGCTACGGCGTGATCAGCATGGTGCGGACGAGAAATACTTCCGCCGGACTGGTGAAAAACATTACCTCGTCTGCGTTTTACAGGCTGATCAACACGATGTCGGACATGAAATTTGAGCCGAACGCGTCGGATTTCTTTGCCATATCGGGGCAGGCGGCGGCGGTTCTCAAGGAGAATTACCGGGAGAAGGTGCGCTTCCTCCGGGGCTATGTGCAAAACATCGGCTTTAAGAAGACGGTGATCGAGTATGAGGCCAATGACCGGGTCGCCGGAAAGAGCAAGTACAGCATCCGAAAGCTGTTTGCCTTTTCCATGAATACGATCATGTGTTTTTCCAACATGCCGTTAAGGCTTGGGATCTACGCGGGCATCTTCGCGGCGCTCACCGGCGCGGCGATGGTGGTCTATACCCTCTGCACCAGGAAAGGCGCGCCGAGCGGCTACGCCACCATCGTGATCGTAAACTGCTTTATGTTTGCGGTTCTGTTTTTGATCGTCGGGATCATCGGCGAGTACATCGCGATTCTTTTCAGCGAGCTCAAGGATCGCCCGATCTATATTGTGGAAGAGACGGAGAATGTGGGGAAATAGCTGTCTCTCCGTAAGCGTCCGGCTATGTGTCTGAACGGTTGCATTTCTCCATCTCCTTAAGATACGCCCCCGCATCCTTAAAGAAGCTTCCTATGATGAGGATCATGATGAGCCCCACCGGGAATGCCGCGATGATGGAGACGGTCTGGAGGTTCGTCATGGAGTTCTCGGAGAAGATCAGCGCCAGCGGCAGCAGGATGAGGAAGACTGCCCAGAACAGCTTTACATTCCGGTTCGACTCCTCATCGTGGCCGAGGTTTTTGTAGGTGTAGGTGGACGCCACCATGGTGATGGAGTCAAAGGAGGTGGAGTAGAAGGTGATCATGCACACCACCAGAAGCACGAACACCAGTTCGGAGATCGGAAGCTGCTCCAGAATCGAGATGATCGCTCCGTACAGGTCGCCCGTTTCGGCAAAGGCGGACAGCACATCGAGCCGCCCGTGCATCTGGAGCCCGAGCCCGAAATTGCCCATGATGATGAAGGAGGTAAAGGTTCCGGACAGCCCGAATAAGTAGCCGCCGAGGATCGTCTGCTTAATAGTGCGCCCCTTGCTGATGGAGCCGATGAAAAACGGAACTGCCACGCACCACACCATCCAGTACGCCCAGTAAAAGCACGTCCAGTTCTGCGGGAAGGAGGAGGTGCGCAGCGAGTCGGTCCAGGTGGACAGCCCGATGAAATTCTGCGCCAGATTCCCGAGACCGGTGATGCCGGCCTCCACGATAAAGCGGCTCTCCCCGCCGAAGAAGAACACATAGGCGAGCAGGGCAAAGAACAGGTAGCTGCAGCAGGCGGCGGAGAGCTGCACGCCCTTCATGCCGAAGTAGACCGCGAGGGTGTAGACCAGGCATACGATCACAAGGATCGCGATGGTGAGGGCGGTAGACTGCGGGATGCCGCTCACGCGGCTGACCGCCATCGAGAGGAGCGGGGTCGCGAGCGAAAACGTCGTGGCGGTTCCCGCAAGCAGCGCGAAGACGGCGATTAAGTCGATAAGCTTTCCCGCGGGGCCGTCAACGTGCTTCCCGAGCAGCGGACGGCAGGACTCGGAGTATTTCTGTTTGTCGCGCCTGCGGACGTGGAGCATAAAGCCGAACGCCACGGAGAGCACGAGGTAAAAGCTCCAGGGAATCGGTCCCCAGTGAAACAGCGGGTAGGTCGCCGCCCAGTCCTGCACCGCGCCCATCTCGGCGATGTGCGGCTCGGAGGCGTACAGCATCCACTCACAGCACGAGTAAAACAGGATGTCGGCGGCAAGCCCGGCGGTAAACATCATGGAGCCCCAGCGGAAATCGGAGTACAAAGGCTTTTTAATATCTCCCAGCCGGATCTGCCCATAGCGGGAGAACGCCATGTACATGGAGCAGAGGAATATGCCCAGCCCGATGACGAGGTAGTAGCTTCCGAGCTCATCCCCGAGAAAGGCGCGGACAGACTCTAACATCCCGGAGGACTGCTCCGGCTCTGTCACGAACCAGGCGCACAGGGCCAGGATACAGAAGAAAGGAACCAGCGTGGTGAACCAGTCGAGCTGTCCAAACAGTGAGCCGCTGTTCCGACCAGGTCTGGGAGAATTATTTTTCATAAGGGGCACCTCCGATGTTCAAAAATATTTAAAATTGAATTATATTGAACATAATATCACTGATTAACAAAAATTGCAAGGCTTTTATGAGATTGACAGGAGATTTGAAGATGAAAAGGACGACTTATCGCGCGGCAGCGGCTCTTTTGATCCTGATTGTCGCTCTGGCCGCCGCGTTTGCGGTGACGAGCAGCTTCGGGGCGGAGAGAGAGATCGCGACAGAGGGAGAGAAGAATACGCAGAGGGCGCCGATGCTTGGTGGAGCGGAGCTTGTGATGCTTGAGAACCAGACGAAGGGGCAGATGATGTCGTTTCTTTTGAGGACGCGCGACGGCGGCCTGATCGTCGTCGACGGAGGGCGCTGGGAGGACGGCGACCATCTGGCGGAGGAGATCAGAAAGCGGGGCGGCAGGGTGAACGCGTGGTTTTTGACGCACACCCACACAGACCATGTAGGCGCACTCTTAAAGCTTTTGCAAAATGAGGCCGACGGCGTGGATACCGGCGTCGAGATTGACCGTATCTACTACAATTTCGCGCCCCTTTCGTGGTATGCGGTTCACGAGCCGGGAGATCTGGGAACGGCGGATTACATTATGAGAATGGTATCGGCGCTTCCCGAGAAGAAGCGTCAGGTGGTGAAAAAGGGCGATGTGATCACGGTGGACGATGTGAGCGTTACCGTGATGAACGACCGCTTTGAGCCGGATGATGAGCATATCGGGGAGCGCGACGGCAACGATGCCGGCATGGTTTACCGGATGGTGGTAAACGATGTGTCGATCCTGTTCCTCGGAGATCTGCAGAAAGCCGGAGGGGAGGCATTGCTCGCCGGTGTGGGCGCGGGGGCGCTTAAATCGGATGTTGTGCAGATGGCGCACCACGGCCAGAACGGCGTGGGCGAGGACGTCTACCGGGCCATAGCGCCGTCTGTCTGTCTCTGGCCGACGCCGCAGTGGCTGTGGGACAATGAGGGCGGGACATACAGGACCGCTGAGACGAAGGCGTGGATGAGAAAGCTCGGCGTTAAAACGCATTACTGCATGAAGGACGGCGACCAGATCATCCGCTAGTCGCTTACCGCAAGCCCGCTGTGGTAGGAGTAGCTTCCGAGCTCGTCAAGGAGCCTCTTTATGTTCAGCTCGTCGCAGGGGAGCTTCCCGATGACGTCGGAGCTCAAGATGGCGTACACGCTGCAGCACTTTGCCAGAGACTGGCAAAACAGCGCCGGAAAGGACGCCCTCGATGCCAGCCTGCGGTCCCACGGATTGCACCAGACCTCGTGATCGAGATTTAAGACCTCGCGGGGATTTTTCACTTCGTCCGTCACGAGCTTTGAGGAGGCGACCGGATTTTTCATAAAAATATTCTCAAAAAACGCGACCTTGTTCCGCTTTTTTCCAAGGGGATCCGCGAGGGTGCGGCAGCCGAAGCGCAGCGCCAGGATGGAGCGGTGAATCATGCGCGGAGTCACCTGGAAATTGTTGCTGTAGGTGATCGGATAGTACACCTCGTTGATACACTCCGACAGGAAGCGGGAGATAAACTGCATCTCCATGCCGTTTAGGCAGATCGTAGCCGCCTGGTTGAACTGGGACGGCTTTTTCTTTTTGTATTTCCGCAAAAGCAGCGCGTCGATATCATTCTCCAGGGCGGCGTGCAGGCCGTGGGTATGGTTGCTCTGGTTGTTCGGGTCGTAGCCGATCCTGCCGTACACATAGGGGTGGCAGATCGAGTCGCCGATATAATGGCACAAAAATCCGCAGAAGTAGGCAAGTCCCTCCTCGCGCTGCTGCCTGGAAGCGATCTCGGACAGGCGGCGCAGATAGCAGGCGAAAAAGTCCTGGACATGGTGCTCGTGCATGTAGGAGCCGACATTGCGGTAGTCCCGGTGACGCAGGATCGGGATATTGTAGAAAAACATATCCGGCCCCTGAAGCCCCAGCTGATAGAGCCAGCGGTATTTTGCAATGATGTATTTGAGCTGGCCAGCGGGAAGGTCGTTGTAGGCTTTCATGCCTAATATATAATGGGTGGTAAATCCGGGCATGATCATTTCCTCTTTTCGGTATTGCGGGTGTGATGCAGCATGGCTGAGCTGTTACGTTATTATAGCATAATAAAAAGAAAAATGCGAGAGCCGGAATGATGGAAACTTTTTTTGTATAGATATGAAATGAACAGTTATAATGAATAGTCCGTTGGGGGAATAGAATGGAAGAATTGGCGCAGACCGTGCATCTGGTGGTGTGGGGGCCGTGGACGATGGCGCTGTTTCTCGGAACGGGGCTGTACTTTACGGTAAAGTCCCGCGCGTTTCAGATTAAGGGGTTCCCCGTGTGGTGGCGGGCAACGGTGGGGAGTCTGCCTGGAAATGGGCGCGCGCGGGAAGGCGCGCGGGAGAAGGGGCGCATCACCTCCTTCCAGTCGGCCTGTACGGCTCTGGCGGCGACCATCGGAACCGGAAATATCGTCGGGGTTGCGACGGCGCTGACGGCAGGAGGGCCGGGGGCGATCTTCTGGATGTGGGTCTGTGCGCTCATCGGCATGGCGACGGCGTACGCCGAGACCAGCCTCGGTCAGAAGTACCGCTACCGGGGGGAGGACGGACACTGGATGTGCGGCCCTATGGTGTATATGGAGCGCGGAGTGGGGTGTAAGCAGCTTGGAATCCTCTATGCCTTCTTTGCGGTGCTCTCATCGCTCGGCATGGGGAGCATGGTGCAGTCAAACTCCATGAGCGGCAGCCTTAAGTTTGGCGCGGGAATTCCTCCCCTTGTGAGCGCCGTACTCATCACGGCGCTTTCCGGCGCGGTGATCCTCGGAGGAATCGGAAGGATATCGCAGGTGACACAGCGCCTGATACCGATATCTGCGGGAATCTATTTTCTGTTTTCGATGACGGTCATCCTGTCGTGCTTTAAATCGCTCCCGCATGTTTTCGCGAGCATTTTTTTCGGCGCGTTTTGCGCGCCTGCCGTGGGCGGCGGAGCAGCGGGGTTTCTCTTAAGCCGGAGTGTGCGCTACGGAATGTCGAGAGGGGTGTTTTCCAACGAGGCGGGCCTTGGAAGCCTGGCGGTGCTCCACGGGGCGGCGGAGGACACCGACCCGCAGGAGCAGGGTATGTGGGCGATGTTTGAGGTGTTTTTCGACACCGTTGTCATCTGCACCCTGACGGCGCTCGTCATCCTCTGCGTGCAGAATGAAGCGGGAGCGATGGCCCCCACAAACGCGGACGGCGCGGCGCTCGCGGCGTGGTGCTTTTCCCGGAAGCTCGGCGCGGCGGGAGAGCTCCTCGTGTCCGGCGCCATGCTTGTCTTTGCCTTTGCCACGATCATTGCGTGGTACTATCTTGGACGTCAGACGGCGGAGTATCTCGCGGATCGTCTGGGAGGCGGGAGAAAAAAGGCTATCCTGCGGTTCTATACCGCGCTTTATCTCGCGGCGGTATTTGCGGGCTGCGTCTGGCGGCTCGGGCTCGTATGGCTGGTCTCCGATGTGTGGAACGGCCTGATGGCCTATCCGAATCTGCTGGCGCTGTGGCTTTTAGCGCGCCAGGTGCGCTTTCCGCGGATTTCGCGCCGCAGGTCACGCAGAGACAGTCCCGCGTGACACGGTGGGGCTTCCTGATTGATCCGGGCGGCGGGTATTCTCTTTCGTTCGGTCGCCGGATGTAATGCTTTTTTTCACAAGTTCAAAAAAGCATTCACCGGTCTCCCTCACGGTAAGGTTTACACAGCGCGTCCTCGGAGCTGAGACTGTCCAGCCCCGAGGGAGCGGGGTATATATTTGCTGTGAGGGAAGACGGTGAACACTTTTGCGAGGCAGCCGAGCAAAAGTTTTACATCCGTCGATCGAACAAAAGAGAAAGCTGTGGCCGCGACCGGGGTACTATATATACGTACTTAAGCTGAATAATTGTTGCTTTTATTCTTTTATAAGAATATAATATATATGATACATGGGTCTAAAAACGAAGTTAAAGAGAGGGTAAAATGAGACCACAATTAAAAGAAACGATAATCCCCAACTTTCTGAAAAAGATAAAGAATTTCGATAATAGTGAGATTGAAGACGCATTAATAGCAGCATATTTGCATGAAAAAGAAGAATCTGAGATTACTAAGATAATTGAAGAGCTATGTATAGATGTAGATGTTGAAACACTAACATATCTGTTTGAGGCATTATTGGAATCGCAGAAGGTTAATGAAAATGGAATAGTATTCACACCAGAATATATTGCATCATACATTTTTGAGAATGTAATGTCTGGCATTGATACATGGGATGATAATTATAAAATTATTGATCCGGGATGTGGTTGTGGTATTTTCCTTATTTCATCAATTTTATATATTAATAAAAAGTTTTCTGTACCGATTGAAAAAATAGTAAAAAATAACATTTATGGCCTGGATCTTATAGAAGACAATGTTAATCGTTGTAAGAAGATCATAAGTGCGTTGGTTAAAGAACAAGGTGGCGCTATTGATGATGCTGATATACATATAATTTGTGCTGATAGC
>SFNH01000175.1 GCA_004554205.1 Clostridium sp. | reverse complement strand
GAAGTTGCCGATGTCGTACATGGAGTAGGGCGAGAGTCCGAAGGCGCTGCGGCTGAATGAAGATCTGGCAGAAGCGATCAGTCTGGGGCATGATCTCGGGCATACGCCCTTTGGTCATGCCGGAGAGCGGGCTCTGAACGGAGTGTGTCCGGGCGGATTCAAACACAACGAACAGAGCGTGCGCGTGGTGGAAGTGCTGGAAAAGGACGGACAGGGGCTGAATCTCACATGGGAAGTGCGGGACGGTATCTTGAACCATCAGTCCAGACTGATGCCGCATACGCTCGAGGGAAAGATTGTGCGCTTTTCGGATAAGATTGCCTATATCAACCACGATATTGACGATGCGATCCGTGCGCTGGTCTTAACGGAGGACGATATTCCGCTTGAACTCAGAAAGACACTCGGTTTTTCCACCAAGCAGCGCCTCAACACGCTGATACATAACATTATCATGAACAGCAGGGAGAAGGATGACATCATGATGTCGCCGGAGATCGAGGAGGCGATGATCGATCTGCGCAAGTTCATGTTTGAGAACGTCTACAAGAACCCGGTGGCAAAGGGAGAGGAAGTCAAGGCGAAGGCGATGATCGAGCAGCTCTTTTACTTTTACAAGGAGCATCTGGATCAGCTCCCGGCAAAATATCTGCGCATGATGGACGAGGGCGAGAGCGCGGAACGCGTGGTCGCGGACTACATCGCGGGAATGACGGATCAGTATGCCATCACCAAGTTTTCGGAGTACTTTCTCCCCCAAGCATGGCAAGTGGACGGCTATTAAGCTGCTGGAAAAGCTTGGGGGTTCTCAGACCTGGCAGGTGGATGGCTACTAGAATGGAAATAAAAAGCGAGAAGAAAGGAGCGGAAGATGCCGCGTTATTCGGATGAATTGATAGAAGAAGTGCGTTCGCGCAACGATATCGTGGACGTCATTTCGCAGTATGTGCGGCTGTCAAAAAAGGGCAGTACCTACTTCGGTCTGTGCCCTTTCCATAATGAGAAGACCGGTTCTTTTTCGGTCTCTCCCAATAAACAGATGTACTATTGTTTTGGCTGCCACGCGGGAGGCAATGTTTTTACCTTCCTGATGCAGTACGAGAATTACACGTTCGGGGAAGCGATGGAAGCGCTTGCCGAGCGGGCGGGCGTCGACCTCCCGAAGCAGGAATATACGGCGGCGCAGCGGCAGGAGGCGGACCGGAGGGCGCGTCTCTTGGAGATCAACAAGGAGGCGGCAAAGTATTTTTTCGTGTTGCTTCGCGGGGAGCGCGGAAAACGTGCGCTTGAGTACTTTAAAAAGAGGGCGCTGTCCGATGAGACGATCCACAAGTTCGGGCTGGGATATTCGGATCAGTACAGCGATGATCTGTACCGGTATCTGCGGTCGAAGGGCTATGACGACGAGATCTTAAAGGATTCCGGTCTTGTCACGATCGATGAGGTGCGGGGCGGACATGATAAGTTCTGGAACCGTGCCATGTTTCCGATCATGGATGTGCACAATAAGGTGATCGGATTTGGCGGGCGCGTCATGGGAGATGGAGAGCCAAAATATCTCAATTCCCCCGAGACGAAGATTTTCGACAAGAGCCGCAATCTCTACGGACTCAATTTCGCACGGGCGACAAAAAAGCCGCAGCTGCTCTTGTGCGAGGGATATATGGATGTGATTGCACTGCATCAGGCAGGATTTGACAATGCCGTGGCGTCGCTCGGCACGGCGCTCACAAGCGGTCATGCCAATCTGCTCAAGCGCTATACCAAGGAAGTCTATCTGACGTATGACAGCGACGGGGCGGGGATCAAGGCGGCGCTTAGGGCTATCCCGATTTTAAAAGAAGTCGGAATCACGACCAAGATCATCAACATGAAGCCGTATAAGGATCCCGACGAGTTCATCAAGGCGCTTGGCGCGGAGGCATATCAGGAGCGCATTGACCAGGCCGAGAACAGCTTTCTGTTCGAGGTGCGCATGGAAGAGCAGCAGCACGACATGCACGACCCGGAGGGCAAGACGGCCTTTTACAATGCGGTCGCGAAGATGCTTTGCGGATTTACGGAGAAGTTAGAGCGCGATAATTATATCGAGGCGGTTGCAGCCAAATACATGATCTCGCCGGACGATTTGAGAAGGCTGGTCAATCAGCAGGGATTAAAGGCCGGACTTGCCGGAGGAGGCAGGGCGCCGCAGAGCGCCGCGGATGCACAGGACGGTGCGCGCACAGAGTACAAAAAGAGTGCGAAAAAGCGCGAGGACGGCATGGTGCAGTCGCAGAAGCTTCTGCTGACGTGGCTGACGAACAGTCCGGCGCTGTTTCCAAAGGTGCAAAGGTATGTTGGCGCAGATGATTTTACGGACCCGATCTGCCACAGTGTGGCGAAAATGCTGTTTGAACAGTATGAGAAGGACGGGACAGTCAATCCTGCGCGGATCATCAGCACCTACGAGGATGAGGAGCAGCAGCGGGAGGCAGCGGGAATCTTAAACGCGACAATCCACCGGGTGGATACCAGGGAGGAACGCGAAAAAGCGCTGCGCGAGACCGTGATCCGCGTCCGGGAGAACAGCATCAATCATAAGCTGGCAAACACGTTTGACGTTCAGGAGATGGCTGCTCTGGCAAAGGAAAAGAATGAGCTGCCGGGAACGGTTCATATTCCGCTGGAGGAATGAGAGCGGGCAAAGAAGCAGGAATGTGGATGAAAATCTGCATTTAAGGACAAAATAGTAACGAACTATGAGAGGATGAAGCGAAAATGGCAAAAAAGAAAGAAAACACCGACAATAAGGAAGTTCTGGGAGAAAACAAGGAGAACTCTGCTGCAAAAACTGCCAATGCGGGAGCAGAGAACGGGGGGGCAAGCGCCCAGGAGAAGTTCCAGGTAAAGTTAAGAGAACTGCTT
>SFNH01000174.1 GCA_004554205.1 Clostridium sp. | reverse complement strand
GCATTCCGAAATCGGCGAAGGAGCGGAATGCGGCGAAGACGGACGGGGAGGAGCAGACGCAGGGCGGTGATGCTGAGGCTGCACAGGAAGAAGAGGAGAACGCCGGGCTTTTGGCGTATGCCGACAGGCTTCAAAAGGGAGAGGCGCTTTTTTCGGACGGCTATGCCATCCGTGAGGGAAAGACCTCCCCGCCGAAGCGCTACACGTCAGGATCGATGGTGCTTGCCATGGAGAATGCCGGACAGCTCATCGAGGAGGAAGAATTAAGAGAGCAGATCAAGGGTTCCGGAATCGGTACATCTGCCACGCGGGCAGAGATCATCAAAAAGCTGGTTCGGGTCGGCTATCTGAATCTGAACAAAAAGACGCAGGTTCTCACGCCGGAGCGGCTGGGGGAGATGATCTTTGAGGTGGTTTCGATGACGGTTCCGGCACTGCTCAACCCAAAGATGACGGCTTCCTGGGAAAAGGGACTGGACGGAATCACGCGGGGAACGGTCGTGATGGAGGATTACCGCTCAAAACTGGAGGATTTTATCCGCAGGGAGACGGTCGCCATGATCGAGCAGGATCTGACCGGCCAGATTGCCACGCGGATCCATCCGCTCGTCGGAAAGGGCGGAAAGGGGCTTGCGGCGAAGCGCAGCCTCGGCATTCCGTGTCCGGTGTGCGGAGGAACGATCGAGACGACGCCGTTCGGTTACGGGTGCAGCAATTATCAGAAAGATGGCGGCGGATGCCGTTTCTCCATCGGCACAATCGCCGGAAGAGACTTAAACGATGAGGAAGTCAAGGAGCTTCTGACCGAAGGACATACCGGGGTGCTGTCCGGGTTTGTCTCGAAGTCGAAGAAGAAGTTCTCGGCGAGCCTCGTTCTGGAAAAGGATGATGAGGGAAAAGTTTCGGTTGGATTTGATTTTTCTAAGAACCAGCCGGAAATCTTAGAGGGCGTCGCATGTCCGGTGTGCGGCTCTGCCGTGGAGATCACGCCGTTTGGCTATAGCTGCGTCAAGCACCACGAGCATCCCGATGAATGTTATTTTTCCGTGGGAAAGATTGCGGGGAAGGCGCTGGGCGTCGATGATCTGACGGAGCTTCTTACGACCGGAAAGACCGGTCTGATCCGCGGCTTTACCGCCAGGAATAAAAAGAAGTTCAACGCCTGCTTAAAGCTGGAGCAGACGGAGGACGGAAGAAAGAATATTGTATTTGATTTCTCACAGAACGATGCCGCCGTGGTTCCCGATGTCGTGTGTCCGATCTGCGGCGGGGCGATTGTGGAGACGTCGTTCGGGTTCGGCTGCGCGAATTACAGGCAGGATGACCCGGACAGCTGTCGGTTTGCGATTGGTACGATGGCGGGAAAGGACTTAAACGCAGCGCAGGTGAAGGAGCTTTTAAACCAGGGGAGAACCGGAACGATCCGCGGCTTCAAGTCGAAGAGCGGGAAGAAGTTTGACGCCTGTGTCGCGCTGGAACACACGGAAGACGGAAAAATTGAATTGCGATTTGATTTTGAGCATGTCGAGGCCAAAAAGGTCAAGGACGTGGTGTGCCCGATCTGCGGCGGTGATATCGTGGCGACACCGTTCGGCTTTGGCTGTGCCAATTATGTGAAGGACGATCCGAACAGCTGCCGGTTCTCTGTCGGGAAGATGGCGGAGAAGGCACTGACGGAAGCGAATGTAAGGGAACTTCTGACCAACGGAAGAACCGGAACGATCCGCGGCTTTAAGTCGAAGAGCGGGAAGAAATTTGATGCGCGCGTCGCGCTGGCAAAGGATGAGACGGGAAAGGTCACGGGGCTGAAGTTTGATTTTACGGATCTGGAGGCGCCGAAGGTGAAGGATGTAAAATGTCCGGTCTGCGGCGGGGATATCGTAAAGACGATGTTTGGATACGGCTGTGCCAACTACTCAAAGGAGAACCCGGACAGCTGCCGGTTCGCAATCGGCAAGATCGCGGGTGTCTCTTTAAAGGAAGCCCAGGTGAAGGAACTTTTGCTCCGCGGGAAGACGGATGTCATCAAGGGATTTGTGGCGAAGACCGGCATGAAGTTCGACGCGCCGCTGAAACTGACGCCGGAAGGGCAGATCGCGTTTGATTTTCCGGAGAAGCCAAAGCCCGTCGAGACGACGCTTGCCTGCCCGAAATGCGGGAAAATGTTAAAGAAGAGCCAGTGGTATTACGAGTGCGGGTGCGGTTTTAGAGTCTCCCACACGGTGGCGAAGGTGGCGCTGACCGAGGAGGTCATGCGCGAACTGTTAGAGACCGGGAAAACCAAAGATAAGGTGACCGGGTTTGTGTCAAAAGCCGGCAACACGTTTGACACCTGCCTAAAGCTGGAGGATGACCGCATTGTGTTTGATTTTGACAATCCGGGCACAAAGCGGGAGAGTGCTTCCGACGGCAAGGGCGGGGAGCGCATGTTCTACGAGGAATTAGAAGAAAATGCACAGCCGCAGGTGACGGTGTCCGGGGGAGCGCCTGCTCCTCTTACGGAAGAACCGGAAGCGCGCCCGGAAGAGCACGAAACACGCCCGGAAAAAGATCAGCCGCTGGCGGAAGAGGACGGTGCACAGTACATTGAGGAGGACGTGCCCCCGTTTTATGATGCGATGGCGGAGGAGTATGCGGCTTACGAGGAGGAAGAGGCAAAACAGCAGGCGGCTGCATCCAATTTTCTGGATGAATTTCCTGGATGAGAAACGAATGGGGAAAGGAAGCAAAAAACGGATGGCGTGCGGCGCATGCTTGCTATTGACAGCCGGATAAAATGTCATTAAAATTTGAGTAGTTATTGATAGAATCCGGCAGAATACACAGGAGGAAACAGGGCATGGAGTATAATGAGCAGGCCTTTAAAGAGAAAGCCAATTTAAAGGCAATGAAAGTATGGCTGGCTTTGATTGCGATTATGACACTGTCATACGGAA
>SFNH01000040.1 GCA_004554205.1 Clostridium sp. | reverse complement strand
AAATTGTCCATATCATTTATACCATTGATGAAAGGTTACCGTCAATAGAATACGCCGCATTTTGTCGAAAAAGAAGTGACAGTTCAGCGTAGGACTTTTTGGCCGACTTCACGCCGCTTAAGCCCGTGAAAGACAGCTCGTGACACGCTGCGTTTTCTGCTCGGTCCGCGCGCCTATTAGCCGCCAGTCGCGCAAACTCGCCTACGGCAGCTAGCGCAGCCCTCGCTACGGAGAACCCCGCCCGCGACCGAAAAGTCTTACGCTGAACTGTCATAAAAAAACAGGTTCGCGACTCCTTTACAAAGCGCAGCAGTTACGGTATGCTTGTACTATAATTCTCCATGATGAAAGAGGAAATGATACATGAAAAAAAAGGGTCATCTTATAAAGAGCGTCGATCCCGGCTCCATCGCCGAGGAGCTTGAGCTGGCCGCGGGAGACAGGCTTCTTACCATAAATGGAAATGAGGTTGAGGACATTTTTGATTATGAGTATTATGTGGACAGCCCGGAGCTTACGATGGTGGTTGAGAAGGCGGACGGCGAACTGTGGGAGCTCGAGATTGAAAATGATTACGAGGATCTGGGGCTTACGTTTGAAAACGGTTTGATGAGCGATTACAAGTCCTGCAGCAACAAATGTATTTTCTGTTTTATCGACCAGATGCCGCCGGGGATGCGGGACACGCTGTATTTTAAGGACGACGATTCAAGGCTCTCCTTTTTGCAGGGAAATTATATCACGCTTACCAATATGAAAGACCGCGACATCAAACGGATCATCGACTTTAAGCTGGCGCCTATCAATATCTCCGTGCATACCACAAACCCGGAGCTTCGATGTAAGATGCTGCACAACCGCTTCGCCGGGGAGGCACTTAAGAAGATGGACACTCTCTTTGAGGCGGGAATCCCGATGAACGGCCAGATCGTGCTGTGCAGGGGAATCAATGACGGGGCGGAGCTTGAGCGGACGATCCGGGATCTTGCGGCGTACATTCCGTGCATGGAGAGCGTGTCGGTGGTGCCTGTGGGCCTTTCTAAGTTCCGGGACGGGCTGTATCCGCTTGAGCCCTTCACAAAGGAAGATGCCGGGCAGGTTTTAGAGATCATCGAGCGCTGGCAGCAGCGTATTTTTAAGGAGCACGGGATTCATTTTATCCATGCCAGCGACGAGTTTTATATCCTGGCGGAGCGGGAGCTGCCGGAGGCGGAGCGCTACGACGGATACCCGCAGCTTGAGAACGGCGTGGGAATGCTACGCCTGCTCGATAAAGAGGTGGATGAGGCGCTCAAGGCGCTTAAGGTAAGCCCGCCGGATACAGAGGAGGCAAACGCGCCCGAGACGATCTCCGTTGCCACGGGCCTGCTCGCCTATCCGTATTTAAAAAAGCAGATTGAAAAGATCACTGCCGCCTTTCCGCAAAAGCATGTGAAGCTCTACGGCATCCGCAATGAATTTTTCGGCGAGAGGATCACGGTCGCCGGGCTGCTCACGGGTCAGGACATCGTAAAGCAGCTTGCGGATAAGGAGCTTGGCGGGAGACTTCTTCTGCCTGTCTGCATGTTCCGAAACGGCGAGGAGGTCTTTCTGGACGATCTTACAAGAACCCAGGTGCAAAATACTTTACAAGTTCCGGTGAATATTGTAAAATCAAGCGGACAGGACCTGGTAGAAGCGATCCTGCGCCTTCCGAGAGCGCAGGACGGTCCGAGCTGTGATGAGGAGTGCGGCGCAGCGTATCAGGGATATGAACTAAAGGAGATTTCGTATGAGCAAACCGATCGTAGCCATAGTGGGGCGTCCGAATGTCGGGAAGTCCACCCTGTTTAATGTGCTGGCGGGCGAGACCATTTCCATCGTGAAGGACACGCCAGGAGTGACAAGAGACCGGATTTATGCGGACTGCACCTGGCTGAATATGAATTTTACCCTGGTGGATACCGGCGGTATCGAGCCGGACACGAAGGACGTCATTCTCTCCCAGATGCGGGAGCAGGCCCAGATCGCCATCGACACGGCAAATGTGATCATCTTTATCGTGGACGTGCGCCAGGGACTTCAGGATTCCGATTCCAAGGTGGCGGATATGCTGCGCAGGTCGGGGAAACCTGTTGTCCTCGCAGTCAATAAGGTGGACAGCATACAAAAGTTCGGAAATGATGTCTATGAGTTTTACAATCTCGGCATCGGAGAGCCGATCCCGGTATCGGCGGCGGAGAGGCTCGGCATCGGCGACCTTTTAGATGAGGTGACAAAGCATTTTGATATGGAGCAGGCACAGGAGGCGGAGGATGACCGCCCGCGCGTTGCCATTGTCGGGAAGCCGAATGTGGGAAAATCCTCCATCATTAACAGGCTGATCGGAGAGAACCGGGTGATCGTGTCGGATATTGCCGGGACGACGCGGGACGCGGTGGACACCGAGGTGATCCATGACGGCACGGAGTATGTGTTTATCGACACGGCCGGCCTTCGCCGCAAGAGCAGGATTAAGGAGGATCTGGAACGTTACAGCATCATCCGCACGGTGTCGGCGGTGGAGCGCGCCGATGTGGTGATCCTTGTGATCGACGCGACTGAGGGCGTGACCGAGCAGGACGCCAAGATCGCGGGGATCGCGCATGATCGGGGCAAGGGAATCATTGTCGCAGTAAATAAGTGGGACGCCGTTGAGAAGAATGACAAGACCATTTATGAGTTCACAAAAAAGGTCAGGGACACGTTGTCCTTTATGCAGTACGCAGAACTGGTGTTCATTTCCGCCGTGACCGGGCAGCGCATGGGCAGGCTGTTTGAGATGATCGACCTCGTGCGGGAGAATCAGACGCTTCGCATCGCGACAGGCGTGTTAAATGAGATCATGACGGAGGCAGTCGCGCTCAAGCAGCCGCCGTCTGACAAGGGAAAGCGGCTGAAGCTTTACTATATGACCCAGGTTGCCGTGAAGCCGCCGACCTTTGTGATCTTTGTAAATGATAAGGAGCTGATGCATTTTTCCTACGTCCGTTACCTGGAGAACAGGATCAGGGAGGCTTTCGGCTTTAAGGGGACAGCGTTAAAATTTATTATCCGGGAGCGTTCCGGGAGGGAGAATTAGTATGGAGAGAGTATTATGCCTTTGCATGGGTTATGTATTCGGGCTTTTTCAGACCGGGTATCTTTACAGCAGATCGAAAAATATGGACATCCGCAACTACGGAAGCGGAAACTCAGGCGCGACCAACGTGCTCCGCGTCATGGGGAAGAAGGCCGCATTCATCGTGTTTTTGGGCGATGCGGGCAAGATGATCCTTGCATGCCTGCTGACGAGATATCTGTTCCGCAGCCAGCCTGAGGCAATGTATCTGTATCTTCTGTATACGGGGTTCGGCGTCATTTTGGGGCATAACTTCCCGTTTTACATGGGCTTTAAAGGAGGGAAGGGGATCGCCGCGTCCGCGGGGCTTCTGTTTGCGACGGACTGGCGCGTCATGCTCGTCTGCCTTGTCGTGTTCGCGGTGACCGTCGCCGTGACAAGGTATGTGTCGCTCGGGTCGATCTTCGTGATGGTGCTGTTTTTCATCGGGATGGTGTTCTTCGGGTGCCGCGGCGATTACGGCCTCGGAGCGCAGTTTCTCATGGAATTTTATGTGCTGGCCGCGGTGATCGCCGGCATGGGAATCTGGCGTCACCACGCCAATATCAGACGCCTCTTAAACGGGACGGAAAACAAACTGGGCGCCCGGAAGGGATAAGCGATAATGTTTTACCGGTTTACTGTGAAAAAGTGCTTGACAATGGTTTTTAATACAACTATAATAAGTTCAGCTTTAAAGGCGAGGCTTCCCGAACCCCGGGAAGCCTGTTTCAAAAAAGAGGAGGAACTGATTATGAAGAAATTTGTTGGCTTGGGATTGGCAGCAATGATGGCTGTATCTCTGACCGCATGCGGCGGGAGCAAGACAGCCGAGACGACTGCGGCAGAAACTACCGCGGCGGCAGGCGTGGCGGAAACTACCGTGGCCGCTGAGGCACCGGCAGCTGCGGGCGGAACATTAAAGGTAGGCGTGATCGGACCGCTGACCGGACCGGCAGCCGCTTACGGCATCGCAGTTGCGAACGGCGCTGACCTGGCGGTGAAGGAGATCAACGCGGCAGGCGGCGTAAACGGCATCCTGTTTGAGAACAAGGCAGAAGATGATGAGCATGATCCGGAGAAGTCCGTAAATGCTTACAATACCTTAAAGGACTGGGGTATGCAGCTTCTGGTAGGCGCGACCACCTCCAAGCCGTGTATCGCAGTGGCGGCAGAGTCCGCAAACGATAATTTATTCCAGATCACTCCGTCCGGTTCCGCGGTTGAGTGCGTGGCAAATGACAACGCGTTCCGCGTATGCTTCGCAGACCCGGATCAGGGTACCGCGTCCGCGAAGTACATCGGCGAGAACAAGCTGGCTACAAAGATTGCGATCATCTATGACAGCTCTACCGAGTATTCTTCCGGTATCCGCGAGTCCTTTGTGAACGAGGCCGGAAACCAGGGTCTGGAAATCGTGGCTGACGAGGCATTCACCGCCGACAGCAACACCGATTTCTCTGTACAGCTTGACAAGGCAAAGGAGGCCGGCGCGGAGCTGGTATTCCTGCCGATCTACTATCAGGAGGCTTCTGTTATCTTAAAGCAGGCCGCTGACAAAGATTTTGCACCGATCTTCTTCGGCTGCGACGGCATGGACGGTATCCTGACGGTTGAGAACTTTGACACCACTCTGGCGGAGGGCCTGATGCTTCTCACCCCGTTCTCTACCACTGAGGAGAGCAGTAAGAAATTCACCGAGGCTTATGTGGCGGCTTACGGTGAGGAGCCCAACCAGTTCGCTGCTGATGCCTACGATGCAGTATACGCGATCGCGGCGGCAGTAGAGAAAGCCGGCATTACCGCTGATATGAGCGTTTCCGATATCTGTGATGCGATGAAGACTGCCATGACCGAGATTTCCATCGACGGTCTGACCGGTGCCGGCATGACCTGGAATGCGGCAGGCGAGCCGAACAAGGCGCCGAAGGCTGTCAAGATCGTAAACGGCGTATACGAGATGCAGTAAGGCAATTTGCGGCGTGAGCCGTAAACTGCGCTGCCAAAATGTAACGAAACGGAGTTCGGGTTTCCCGTATCATTCCAGTACATAAGATCCAACAGGGGGTCGTCCGGAAGACGGCCCCTCGTTTGTATATGCCCCAGCTTTTGCTTGCACTCCGTTTCTTCCTATGCTATAATCCGATTTAATAATTCATTTTTATACGCAACCGTTCAGAACGGCGAAAGGTAAGCGGAAAGAGAGCCGCGCTGAACAGAAAAATGTATGCAGAGAGGTGTAAGGTACATGAGTTTTCTGTCTTATTTGATCAACGGAATCAGTCTGGGCAGTATTTACGCGATCATTGCACTCGGCTATACCATGGTGTACGGGATTGCGCGGATGCTGAATTTTGCCCACGGTGATATCATCATGGTAGGTGGGTTTGTGATCTTTACGGTCGTCAGCACGATGGGGCTTCCCCCAATGCTCGGGATTCTGGCGGCAGTCGTTGCCTGCACGATTCTGGGCGTCACCATTGAGCGCGTGGCGTACAGGCCCCTCCGCGGAGCCTCCTCCCTCGCGGTGCTGATCACCGCGATCGGCGTCAGCTATCTGCTTCAGAATGTAGCGCTCCTGATCTTTGGCTCCAACGCGCGTCAGTTCACCTCTGTTGTGAATGTGCCGAACCTTAAGCTGGCGGGAGGAAAGCTCTCCATTTCAGGCGTAACCATGGTGACGATCGCGACCTGTATTGTGATCATGGTCTGCCTGACTACGTTTATCAATAAGACGAAGATGGGCCAGGCGATGCTTGCGGTCTCTGAGGACCGGGGCGCCGCGACGCTGATGGGAATCGATGTGAACCGGACGATCGCAGTTACGTTCGCGATCGGCTCCGCACTGGCGGCAATCGCGGGTGCACTCCTTTGTTCCACCTACCCGTCGCTCACTCCCTACACCGGCTCCATGCCCGGCATCAAGGCGTTTGTGGCGGCGGTATTCGGAGGGATCGGTTCCATTCCGGGTGCGCTCATAGGCGGCGTTTTGCTCGGAGTGATCGAGAACCTCTCCAAAGCGTACATATCGTCCCAGCTATCGGACGCGATCGTGTTTTCTGTGCTGATCGTTGTGCTCTTAGTGCGTCCGACCGGTATTCTGGGCAGAAAGATTACTGAGAAAGTGTAGGTGTGTGGTATGAAGAAAAATAAAGTATTTCTCCGGAACAGTATCACATACGCACTGGTGGTCGGATGCTGGATCCTGGTACAGATTCTCATCGCCACCGGACATATGACAAGTCTGATGAAGGGGCTTTTAGTTCCGCTCTGTATCTATGTGATCCTCGCGGTTTCCCTGAATCTGACAGTCGGTATCCTGGGTGAGTTAAGCCTCGGCCATGCAGGCTTCATGTGTGTGGGCGCGTTTTCCGGCGCGTTTTTCACAAAATGCATGGAAAATGTGATCCCGAGCGTGGGCGTCCGTTTCTTTTTCGCCCTGCTTGTGGGCGCTGCGGTCGCCGGCGTGTTCGGTATCCTGATCGGCATTCCGGTACTCCGCTTAAAAGGCGATTATCTTGCGATCGTGACGTTGGCGTTTGGCGAGATCATCAAGAACCTCATCAATGTGATGTATGTGGGGAAGGATGCGGCAGGCTTCCATTTTTCAATCAAGGATACGACTTCCCTTGGCATGGATTCCACCGGCGTGGTCATCATCAAGGGAGCGCAGGGCATCACCGGCACACCGAAGGCGGCGACCTTCACCATCGGGGTGATCCTCGTGCTGATCACGCTGTTTATCGTGCTGAATCTGGTAAATTCCCGCACGGGGCGCGCGATCATGTCCATCCGTGACAACCGTATCGCGGCGGAATCCATCGGTATCAATATCACAAAATACAAGCTGATGGCGTTTTCCATCTCCGCGGCGTTAGCGGGAGTGGCGGGCGTCTTGTACGCGCACAATCTGTCCACGCTCGCGGCGACGCCGAAGAGCTTCGGCTACAATATGTCCATAATGATCCTTGTATTCGTGGTGCTCGGCGGCCTCGGCAATATCCGCGGCTCCATGATCGCTGCCGTGGTTCTCACCATGCTGCCCGAGCTTCTGCGCAGCCTGAACGATTACCGCATGCTGATCTATGCAGTTGTGCTGATCGTGATGATGATCTTCAATTCCAGCCCGAAGGCGGTCGAGATCCGCTCCGTGATCATGGAGAAGCTCAGGAAAAAGCGCAGGGCGACTGTAAAGGAGGCGGGGTAAATGGCTATGCTGGAAGTAAAAAATATCGGCATTTCCTTCGGCGGTTTAAAGGCGGTGGACGACTTTTCCGTGACGATCAGGAAAGGGGAGCTCTACGGACTGATCGGGCCGAACGGCGCAGGAAAGACGACAGTATTTAACCTTTTGACCGGAGTCTACAAGCCGGATACCGGCACGATCCTTCTGGACGGAAAAAATATTACCGGGAAGAAGACCATTGAGATCAATCAGGAAGGCATTGCAAGAACTTTCCAGAACATTCGTCTCTTTAAGGATCTGAGTGTTCTCGACAATGTCAAGGCAGGGCTTCACAATCACCATCAGTATTCCACCATCGAGGGCATTTTGCGTCTGCCGCGTTATTATAAGGTGGAAAAAGAGATGAACGAGCGCGCCATGGAGCTCTTAAAGGTCTTTGACCTCGACGGGGAGTACGATTACAAGGCGTCCAATCTCCCGTACGGCAAGCAGAGGAAGCTTGAGATTGCCCGCGCGCTCGCCACGGACCCGAAGCTACTTCTCTTGGACGAGCCCGCCGCCGGCATGAATCCGAACGAGACGGCAGAGCTTATGGATACAATCCGGTTTGTGCGGGATAAATTCGATATGACGATCCTCTTGATCGAACACGATATGAAGCTGGTTTCCGGTATCTGCGAGGAGCTGACCGTGTTAAATTTCGGTCAGGTGCTGACACAGGGCGCCACATCGGAAGTGTTGAATGATAAGCGGGTCATCACAGCTTATCTGGGAGAGTAGGAGGTTACGGCTTATGGCAATACTGGAAGTAAAGGATCTGGAAGTATACTACGGTGTCATTCAGGCCATTAAGGGAATCTCCTTTGAGGTAAACCAGGGGGAGATCATCGCCCTGATCGGGGCGAACGGCGCAGGAAAGACCACGACCCTGCAGACTATTACCGGCCTGATTCCGCCAAAGGCAGGAAAGATTTTCTATGAGGGCAGCGATATTACGAAGATACCGGGACACAGGCTGGTAGGGATGGGCATAGCCCATGTACCGGAGGGACGACGGGTGTTCGCAAAGCTTACGGTGCTCCAGAATTTGAAGCTCGGCGCCTACACCAGAAAGGATAAGGGCGAGGTCGAGGAGAGCCTGAACATGATCTACCGTCGCTTTCCGCGCCTTGAGGAGCGCAAAAATCAGATGGCGGGTACGCTTTCCGGCGGTGAGCAGCAGATGCTCGCGATGGGGCGCGCTCTGATGTCGCACCCGAAGCTGATCGTCATGGATGAGCCGTCGATGGGCCTGTCTCCGATTTATGTAAACGAGATCTTCGACATTATACAGAAGATCAATTCCGATGGAACCACGGTGCTCTTAGTTGAGCAGAACGCGAAAAAGGCATTGGCGATCGCAAACCGCGCATATGTGTTAGAGACCGGAACAATCGCGTTAAGCGGTGATGCGGACAAGTTAATGAATGATGATTCGGTGAAAAAAGCATATTTGAGCGAGTAAAGCCGAGTTTAAAAAAGGAGGTATTTTTATGAAGGGGAACGTAATCGTAGGACAGTCGGGGGGACCGACCGCAGTCATCAACTCAAGCCTGGCAGGCGTATACCGCACCGCCATCGACAGAGGCGCGAAGAAAGTGTACGGTATGCTGTACGGGATCCAGGGGCTTATGGATGAGCAGTATGTGGATCTGTCAAAGCACATCAAGAGTGATCTGGATGTGGAAATCTTAAAGCGCACGCCGTCGGCATTCCTCGGCACCTGCCGCTATAAGCTTCCGGATATCCATGAGAACCAGGAGATCTATGTGAGGATTTTTGAGATTCTCGAGAAGCTCGATATTGAATGTTTCATTTATATCGGCGGAAACGATTCCATGGACACCATAAAGAAGCTGTCAGATTACGCGGTTTTGATGGGGAAGGAGCAGAAGTTTGTCGGGGTGCCGAAGACTATCGACAACGACCTGGCTCTCACGGATCATACGCCCGGATACGGCAGCGCGGCAAAGTATATCGCGACGTCCACCAAGGAGGTCATCCGGGACGGTCTCGGATTCTCCTATAAGAAGAAGCTCGTGACCATCATCGAGATCATGGGAAGGAACGCGGGGTGGCTCACCGGCGCATCGGCGCTTTCAAAGGGCGAGGACTGCGACGGCCCCGATCTCATTTACCTGCCGGAGGTGACATTCGACATCGAGAAATTCACTGCCAGGGTGAAGAAGCTTTTGGAGAAGAAGGATGTGGTCGTGGTCGCGGTATCCGAGGGCATCCGCATTAAGGACGGGCGCTATGTGAGCGAGCTCGGCGCCGCGGTCGACTATGTGGATGCGTTCGGGCATAAGCAGCTCACCGGCGCGGGGAGCTATCTCGCAAACATCATCAACCAGAAGATCGGATGCAAGACGAGGGCCGTGGAATTTTCTACGCTCCAGAGAAGCGCGGCGCATCTGGCTTCCCGGGTGGATGTCAACGAGGCATTCATGGTGGGCGGCGCCGCTGTGAAGGCTGCGGACGAGGGCGATTCCGGCAGGATGGTCGTGATCGATCGCGTATCGGACGATCCGTATCAGTGCGCGACCGGTATCTATGATGTACACAAGATCGCAAACGGCGAGAAGCTGGTGCCGAGAGAGTGGATCACCAGGGACGGCACCTATGTGACCGAGGAATTTATTGATTATGTGAGACCGCTGATCCAGGGAGATTCCCCGTCGGTGATGGTTGACGGTATCCCGCGCCATCTGTATATGTCCTCTAAAAAATAAATGGGTAAATAAAAGGATACCCCCTGGCATATACTGTAACAGTATAGCAAGGAGGGTATCTTTATGGATCGGTATAATGTATACAAAGATATCGAGGCGAGGACTGGGGGAGAAATCTATCTGGGCGTGGTAGGTCCGGTCAGAACCGGGAAATCCACGTTTATCAAACGCTTTATGGAGCAGCTTGTTCTTCCGGGCATGGAAGACGAGCATCAGAAGAACCGCACCCGTGACGAGCTGCCGCAGAGCGCGGCGGGTAAGACCATTATGACGACAGAGCCGAAGTTCATTCCGAAGGAAGCCGCAACGATCAAGCTCGGGGAGGAGATCGAGGCGAAGATCAGACTCATTGACTGCGTGGGATTTATGGTGGACGGCGCCACCGGTCATGTGGAAAATGACAGGGAGCGTCTCGTAAAGACGCCGTGGTACGAGGAGGAGATCCCGTTTACGAGAGCTGCGGAGATCGGCACCCGCAAGGTGATCAAGGATCATTCGACGATCGGGCTCGTGATCACGACCGACGGCTCGTTCGGAGATTTGAAGCGGGAAGCGTACATAAAGCCGGAGGAGACGGCGATCAATGAGCTAAAGGCCATCGGGAAGCCGTTTCTCGTGCTCTTAAATTCGGATCGCCCGTATTCCGAGGAGACGAAAAATCTGGCGTCTAAAATGCAGGAGCAGTACGGTGTGTCGGTGATGCCGGTCAACTGCGAACAGCTTAAGGCAGAAGATATCAATCAGATCCTGGAGCGTGTGCTTAAGGAGTTTCCGGTGACTGAGGTGGATTTCTTCATACCGAAGTGGATGGAGATCCTGCCGTCCACCCACTGGCTTAAGGAGCAGGTCGTAAAGACTGTGCGTGATCTGATGGGGAAGATTCGCCAGATGAAGGATGTCCCCTCCGATTTCTCGGACGGGAGCGACCCGGTCATCCGCTCCATGAAGGTAGAACAGATGGATATGTCGGATGGCAGCGTTTCGGTGCAGGTTGCGATGGAGGACGGGTATTACTATCAGACCTTGAGTGATTTTGCGGGGATTGCCATTGAGGATGAGTATCAGCTCATGCAGAAGTTAAAAGATCTCGCGGCCATGAAGAATGAGTACGATAAAGTCTTAAACGCCATGAACCAGGTTCGCATGAAGGGTTACGGCGTGGTGACGCCCGATAAGTCGGAGATCGTGCTTGATGAGCCGATGGTGATCAAACACGGCAACAAGTACGGTGTGAAGATGCGGGCGGAGGCGCCGTCCATCAATCTGATCAAAGCTCATATCCAGACGGAGATCGCGCCGATCGTCGGGAGCGAGCAGCAGGCGGAGGATCTGATCGCCTACATGAAGGAAAATGCCCGGAAAGAGGAGAACGGTATCTGGGATACCAATATTTTTGGAAAATCCATCGAGCAGATCGTGGAGGACGGGATTCAGGCGAAGATCAGTCAAATGACGGAGGACTGCCAGCTCAAACTCCAGGATGCCCTTCAGAAGATCATAAATGATTCAAACGGGGGGATGATCTGCATTATTATTTAGCAGTGCCGCAAAAGACAGGAAAATATTGCGATATATGTCATACAAAAAGGAGGAATTTTATGCGGCTGGTATTCAGCGGTGCGGCCCACGAGGTAACGGGGAGCTGCCACTATGTGGAAACCGGGACAACGAAGTTTCTGGTGGACTGCGGCATGGAACAGGGCACGAACATTTACGAAAATGTGGAACCGCCGGTTCCGTGGTCGGACATCCAGTTTGTCCTTCTGACGCATGCCCACATCGACCATGTGGGCATGCTGCCCTATATCTATGCCCGCGGCTTTCGCGGCAGGGTCATCGCGACGACGGCGACCTGCGATTTATGCAACATTATGTTAAAGGACAGCGCCCATATCCAGGAGATGGAGGCGGAGTGGAAAAACCGGAAGGCCAGACGTGCCGGCAAGCCTGAGGTTCCTCCGCTCTATGAGATGAATGACGCGCTGGGCGTGTTAGAGCACATGGAGCCATACCGTTACGGCGATATGGTTCAGGTTGACGAAAACGTAAGGATTCGCTTCACCGACGTGGGGCATCTTCTCGGCTCCGCGTCCATTGAGATCTGGCTTACGGAAGACGGCGCAGAGAAAAAGATCGTATTTTCCGGGGATATCGGGAATGAGGACAAGCCGCTCATCCGGAATCCGGCCTATACGGAC
Organism: Clostridium sp.; assembly: GCA_004554205.1. GTDB lineage: Bacteria > Bacillota > Clostridia > Lachnospirales > Lachnospiraceae > Brotaphodocola. Next base: position 2,066 of record SFNH01000040.1, on the reverse strand, counting down.
GAGGCAGACTACGCGGTGATGGAATCCACCTACGGGGATCGCCTCCACCAGAAGGGGGCGGACCATATCACCGAGCTTGCGCGCATCGTTCAGGAGACGCTCGACCGCGGCGGGAATGTGGTGATTCCCGCATTTGCCGTGGGGCGTACCCAGGAGCTTCTCTACTTTTTCCGGCACATAAAGTCAGAGCATATGATCCACGGACATGAGGACTTTGAAGTTTATGTGGACAGCCCTCTGGCGGTGGAGGCCACCCATGTGTTTAAGGAGAATCAGGAGGAATGCTACGACGACGAGACGAAGGAGCTTGTAGAACGCGGGATCAATCCCATCGCGTTTCCGGGGCTTAAGCTCTCCGTGACAAGCGAGGAATCCGTAAGTATTAACTTTGACACAAAGCCGAAGGTAATCATTTCCGCTTCCGGTATGTGCGACGCGGGGCGCATAAGGCACCATTTAAAGCATAATCTGTGGCGTAAGGAATGTACGGTGATCTTTGCCGGATACCAGGCGGAGGGCACGATAGGAAGAAGCCTTGTGGACGGAAGCCGGGAGGTGAGACTTTTCGGCGAGACCATCGAGGTTGAAGCGCATATTGAGACGCTTCACGACATCAGCGGACATGCCGACCGGGATGGGCTGCTTAAGTGGGCGGAAGCATTTAAGAAAAAACCGCAGCAGTTCTTCATCGTCCATGGAAGCGATGATGTCTGTGACCGCTTTGCGCGGCTTGTGACCGAACACACAGGCGTCGCGGCGAAAGCGCCGTTTTCCGGAGCCGAATTTGATCTGTTAAGGGGAGAGTGGGTGGAGGAGCCCGCGGGCGTCCGGATTCCCACAAAGGCGGCGGCGAGGAAGGCAGGCGGCGTATTTGCGAGACTGCTTGCGGCCGGCGAGAGGCTTATGTCCGTCATTCGGAAGAATGAGGGCGGGGCGAATAAGGATCTGGCAAAGTTTGCCGATCAGATCAATATGTTGTGCGATAAATGGGAGAGATAGGAGAGACGCTTTTATGTCAAAGGTACAGATTTTTACTGACGGCTCCGCGAGAGGAAACCCGGACGGGCCGGGCGGCTATGGGGCGGTGCTTCAGTTCCGGGACAGCAAGGGACAGCTTCACGAGAAGGTGCTCTCGGCAGGCTACAAAAGAACCACTAACAACCGCATGGAGCTGATGGCGGCGATTGTGGCGCTGGAGGCGTTAAACCGTCCCTGTGAGGTGGAGCTCTACTCAGACTCCAAGTATCTGACGGATGCGTTCAATCAGCGCTGGATTGACAACTGGGTCGCTAACGGCTGGAGGCGGGGGAAGAGCGGCCCGGTCAAAAACATTGACCTGTGGGAGAGGCTTCTTGACGCGAAGACCCCACATCAGGTCCGGTTTATCTGGGTGAAGGGTCATGCGGGCCACCCGCAGAATGAGCGCTGCGATCTGCTTGCGACCTCCGCGGCCGACGGTGAGAACCTTCTTATTGACGACGGAGTGGAAGACGAAACAAACTAAATTAAATTAAGAAAAAGAAAGGATGAACGTAAGATGGAAACGCTGCATTTTGTTGAGGAGATTTTTCAGATTATTGTACAGTGGGGGATTTTGTTCCAGGAGTGCGCCGGAGTGGCAATCCTTCTGACTACGGCGGTAAGGAGTGTGATCAGATACATAAAAAAGGATCCGGGAGTAAGGCTTATGCTGGCGCAGGGCATTGCGCTTTCCCTTGAATTTAAGCTGGGCGGGGAAGTGCTGCGTACTGTGATCGTCAGAGAGTGGAGCGAGCTTGCCATTCTCGGAGCTGTTATTGTCTTAAGAGGCGCCCTGACATTCCTGATCCACTGGGAGATCAAAAATGAGGAATCGGAGATTTCCCGCAAATAGAAATCAGGTAACAGTTTGGCTTTGCGGCTTTTCGATTGATTTTACGCCGCAGCTCCCGGACAGACAGACCCGAGGGAGCGGGGTAAACCTTACCGTGAGGGAGACCGGTGAACACTTTTGCGAGCTAATCGGGCAAGAGATAACTGTTCAGTAGGTCTGCGCATTTACTGCGCTGACCGTAAGAAAACGTGGC
>SFNH01000039.1 GCA_004554205.1 Clostridium sp. | reverse complement strand
TTATATCTGTTTGTATGCCGCTTGTACAGAGAATAAAACTGTTGACGAAATTTATAAAAATAGGTAAAATAAAAAAAAGAGTTAAAGGGAAAATGTCAGATAATATAATTTTAAGAAAGGGGAAGGGCTATGAATCCGACACTGGACATTGTAAAATCAAGATCATTGACTTACGAGCAAAAGGTCGCCGCTTTGGCGCATGCGGCAGAGGATACTCTTGATGTACTCGCGGTACCGGAGCGCACAAAGCACTATATGGAGACAGGCGCGATCTGCAACCTGAATGAGGGTCAGGCGCCGTACCGCCCGAGATACATCATGCCGGACTATGAGAAGGCGGTTCGTCAGGGCTGCGAGTTTCTGCGTCTCGACCCGCCGAAGGATCTGGATGAGCTGCTCACTTTTCTGACGATATTTTACAGGCACGTTCCGTCGATCACGACGTTCCCGGTATTTTTGGGGAATCTGGACAGACTGATCGAGCCGTTTCTGGACGGAGTTTCAGATGAGGAAGCGGAGAAGAAGATCAGGCTGTTTCTGATCTATCTCGACAGAACCATCACGGACAGCTTCTGCCATGGAAACTTAGGGCCGGAGGAGACGAGGGCCGGAAAGATCATCTTAAAGCTGGAGAAGGATCTGCAGAACGCAGTCCCGAACCTGACTTTGAAGTACGACCCGGATATCACGCCGGATTCCTACGCGGAGCTGGCACTGTACACCTCGCTTTACTGCGCGAATCCCGCGATCTGCAATCACAAGCTGCACAAGGATACATATGAGGATTACGGCGTTTCAAGCTGCTACAATATCCTCCCGATCGGCGGCGGCTCCTACACGCTGACGAGGATCGTGCTTCCGAAGCTCGCAGAGGAGGCGGAGAGCAGGGAACAGTTTTTGAAGGAGCTTCTTCCCGACTGCTTAAAGCATATGGGAGACTACATGAACGAGCGGATCCGCTTCCTGGTGGAGGAGTCGGGCTTCTTTGAGAGTTCATTCCTCGTAAAGGAAGGCTTTATCGACAAAAATAAGTTCCTGGCGATGTTCGGCGTCGTCGGCCTGGCGGAGTGCGCCAATATGCTGATGGACGACAAGAGCAAGACATATGGGCACAGCCCCGAGGCGGATGACCTGGCGGAGGAGATCATGACGGTGATCTCAGATTACGCGGCGCATTCCAATGCACTGTACTCGGAAGTGTTTGGCGGGCATTTCGCGCTTCACGCGCAGGTCGGGATCGATTCCGATCATGGAGTGACCTCCGGCGTCAGGATACCGGTCGGAGACGAGCCGGAGCGCATGTTCGACCACCTGCGCCACAGTGCGCGCTTCCATAAATTCTTCCCGACCGGCTGCTCGGACATCTTCTCGTTTGACCCGACCGGGCGGAACAATCCGGCGGCGGTGCTTGACATCGTGAAGGGCGCGTTTGAACTGGGAGACAAGTACATCAGCTTCTATGCTTCGGACAGCGATCTGGTCAGGATCACGGGCTACCTTGTAAAGAGGAGCGATATGGAGCACTATTACAAGGGAGAGACGGTGCTGCAGAATACCGTTCATCTGGGCGCGGAGAATTACCGCAACGCGCACCTGGAGAACCGGAAGGTCAGGAGCGCTTCGTGAAAGCGCCTGTGAATAAGATCATTCCGTTAAGCGTGGTGGACGGACCCGGAAGCCGGACCTCCGTGTTTTTGCAGGGCTGCAATATTGCCTGTGCCTACTGCCACAATCCCGAGACACAGCGTATGTGTATCGGCTGCGGGCGGTGCGTCCCGCTCTGTCCCGCAAAGGCGCTGTCATTAGGCGGTGCGAACGGTGCGGCGGTTCTCTGGGACGAAAAGAAATGCGTCCAGTGTGATTCCTGCATCCGCGCCTGCCCGGAATTCGCCTCCCCCAAAATCCGGTTTATGGAGGCGGCGGAAGTATTTGAGGAGATAAAGAAAAACATTCCGTTTATCAGGGGAATCACCGTGTCAGGCGGGGAATGTACCCTGCATCCTGAGTTTCTGACAGAGCTGTTCGGACTCGCAAAGACCGCGGGGCTGACCTGCTTTATTGACAGCAATGGGTGCGTGGATCTCTCCCTGTACCCGGAGCTGATGAAACGATGCGACAAGGTGATGTTAGATGTCAAGGCATGGGACGGAGAAAAGTTTTCCGGGCTGACCGGCGGGTCAAATACCGTCGTGAAGAAAAACCTTGTCTATCTGGCACAGAATCAAAAGCTTGAGGAGGTACGCATCGTCTGCCTCCCGCCGGAGGTCGATGTGGAGGATACTATCCGCGGCATCGCGGAGACGGTGCCCGAGCATCTGCCGGAATTCACGTTAAAGCTGATCGCGTTCAGGAATCACGGTGTCAAGTCGTACCTGAAGGATCGGGAAACTCCATCGTATGAGCAGATGGAACAATGGGAACGAATAGCCAAATCCCATGGCTTTTCGCATATACGCATTGTCTGAGATAATGCGGAAAATATCTTAAATCAAGGAGGATACTATTATGAAAAAGAAAGTGTTGGCGCTGGGCCTTGTGGCATCCATGGTGATGTCGCTGGCGGCATGCGGAGGCTCAAACACGAAGACTACACAGCAGGCGGAGACGACCACGGCCGCGGCTGAGGAGACGACCGTGGCGGCAGAGACGCCCGCGGCTGAGACAGAGGCTAAGGCGAACTTCTCTGTTGCGATGATCACCGATACGGGCGGAATCAATGACCAGTCCTTTAACCAGTCGGCATGGGAAGGTCTTCAGGCTTTAAGCGAGGAGACGGGCGCGGAGGTCAACTACATTGAGTCCAAGCAGGCGTCGGATTTCGTGACGAATCTGGAGCGTCTTGGCGACAGCGGCGCACAGCTCCTCTGGGGCGTTGGATACGCGTGCGCAGATGCGGTTCTGGAGGCGGCTGAGAGCAACCCGGATAAGCAGTACGCGATCGTGGACAATTCCTATGAGGACACTCCCGCCAATGTAACGGGCGTTATGTTCCGCGCACAGGAGCCTTCCTTCATGGTTGGCTATGTGGCAGGAAAGACAACCCAGACGAACAAGGTCGGCTATGTGGGCGGAATCGCTTCCGGTCTGCTGGAGCAGTTTGAGTACGGCTACAAGGCAGGCGTAGAGTATGCGGCAAAGGAGCTCGGAAAAGAGATCGAGGTGTCTGCGCAGTATGCGGAGAGCTTCAGCGATGCGGCAAAGGGCAAGGCGATCGCGAGCAAGATGTATTCCGATGGCTGTGATGTTGTTTACCATGCTGCAGGCGGAAGCGGAGTCGGCGTGATCGAGGCGGCAAAGGAAGCCGGCAAGTGGGCGATCGGCGTTGACAGAGATCAGGCTTACCTTGCACCGGACAACGTGCTTACCTCTGCTCTTAAGCTGGTTGGAAAGGCAGTAAAGGAAGTGTCCACTCAGGCGATGAACGGCGAGCAGATCGGCGGACAGACCCTGACGTTTGGTCTGAGCGAGGACTGCGTAGGCATTCCGGAGGAGCACAAGAATATGCCGGAGGGCGTTTACGAGGCTACGATGGAGATTGCTGAGAAGATCAAGAGTGGTGAGATCCAGGTGCCTGCTTCCGCTACGGAGTATGAGCAGTACCGTGCGAACCAGTAATCGGTAACAAAGGCGTGATAATCTTATAGTGAAAACATCTCCTTCACCGGCGGATAGGTTGATTGTTTTTTGACAACCCTGCTTTACCATCTGCCGGTGCGGGGAGATGTTTTTTGTAGAAAGGAGAGCACAGTATGTCTGGGGCGAGCAGCGAGTACGCGGTGGAAATGCGTGGGATCACAAAACGCTTTGGATCTTTTTACGCTTTACAGGATATGGAGCTGCGTGTGAAAAACGGCAGCATCCATTCCCTTCTCGGCGAGAACGGGGCGGGAAAGAGCACTTTGATGAATGTTCTCTACGGTCTGTATCAGGCTGATGAGGGTGAGATTTTCATCAACGGGGAAAAGGTAGACATCAAGAATCCGAATGTTGCGATTGGGCATGGGATTGGTATGGTACACCAGCACTTTATGCTGGTTGAAGATTTTACAGTGACACAGAACATTATTCTGGGAAATGAGCCGACTTCACCTCTGGGGATCGTGGATATGAAGCGGGCGAGGAAGCAGATCCTGGAAATCATAGAAAAATATGGCCTCGAGGTTGACCCGGATGCAAAGATCAGCGACATCTCTGTCGGAATGCAGCAGAGAGTGGAGATCCTGAAAGCGTTGTACCGGGGCGCGCAGCTTCTGATCCTGGACGAGCCCACCGCGGTGCTCACCCCGCAGGAGATCGAGGATCTGCTCGTGATCATGCGCAATCTGGTCAAGGACGGCAAGGCGATCATCATCATCACACATAAGCTCAAGGAGATCAAGGCATCCTCCGACACCTGCACGATCATCCGGCGCGGAAAGTATATTGACACGATTCCGGTCAAGGATGTGACGGAACAGGAGCTCGCGACGATGATGGTGGGCCATGAGGTTAAGCTGGTCGTGGACAAAACGCCGGCAAAGCCCGGCGAGGTCGTTCTGGACATCAAGGATCTTGTCGTGAAGAACGACAGGAACCTGGACGCGGTCAAGGGCTTGAGCTTACAGGTTCGCAAAGGCGAGATCGTGGGAATTGCCGGAATCGACGGCAATGGACAGAAGGAGCTGATCGAGGCGGTGAATAACCTGATCCCGGCGGTTTCCGGCACGATCACGGTTAATGGAAAGCAGGTGGCGAACACATCGCCGCGCCATGTCATCGACAGCGGTATCAGCACGATCCCGGAGGACCGGCAGAAGCGTGGGCTGGTGCTTGATTTCTCCGTCAGCGAGAATGCGATCCTGGAGCAGTACAGGAAGGAGCCATTCTCCAAAAAGGGAATCCTGAATAAGAAGGAGATGGAGGATTTCACGAATGAGCTGATCCGGGACTACGATGTGCGGCCTGAGGACTGCGCGCCGAAGCGGGCGGGCGGCCTCTCGGGAGGAAATCAGCAGAAGGTGATCGTCGGAAGGGAGATCGCGATGGATCCGGCGCTGCTGATCGCGGTGCAGCCGACAAGAGGACTGGATGTCGGCGCGATCGAGACAGTGCACAAGACGTTGATCCGTGAGCGTGATAAGGGCAAAGCGGTTCTTCTGGTTTCTTTTGAGCTTGACGAGGTTATGAATGTATCGGATACCATAGCGGTCATTTACGACGGAAAGATTCAGGGTACATTCGAGCAGGGAACGGTCGATGAGAATACGATCGGTCTTCTGATGGCAGGAGGGAAGAAGCATGGATAAGATGGAAAAAATATTAAAGAAACCATTTACGATGACATTGATCGCTATATTGTGCGGATTCCTGGTTGCGGGCATCATCCTCTCAGCCGCGGGGTATCAGCCGGTTCAGTCGCTCGCCATTTTAGTGAAAGGCGTATTTTCCGGTCCGAAGCATATCTCAAACGTCATCATCAAGGGCACTCCGCTGATCTTGTGCGGGATCGGCGTTGCCTTCGCATTCAAGACGGGACTTTTCAATATCGGCGCGGAAGGGCAGTTTATCATGGGCTGCGTCGCATCGACGGTGGTCGGCGTCCTCTTTGATTTCCCGCCGGTCATCCAGATTCCGCTGGTGCTGCTGTCAGGGGTGATAGCGGGAGCGGTATTCGGCGGCATGGTGGGATTCCTGAAAGCGAAATTCGGGATTCACGAGGTCATCACGAGTATCATGTTCAACTGGTGTGCCCTCTACTTTTCAAACTACATCTGCAGCCTGGAGCGCTTCCACAAGCCGAACACGATCGGAACGTACCCGATCAACAAGTCCGGCTACACGATGATCCTCGGCAACTGGAAGGCTACGGAGGCGGGCAAGGAGTTCCTCCTGAAAAATGATTTTCTGCGCGACACGCTTCTGAAAACGGACGTAAATGTGGGAATCCTGATCGCGATCGCGCTGGCGTTTTTCATCTCTTTCCTGCTCTACAAGACGACGAAGGGCTATGAGCTCCGGGCGGTGGGAGCAAACCGCTTTGCGGCGGAGTTTGCGGGAATCGATGTGAATAAAAATATTCTGCACTCCATGCTCATCTCCGGCGGTATCTGCGGTCTGGCGGCGGCGCTCTACATTACGGGCAATTCGCCTCACAGCATTGCGACCCTGGCGGCGTTTGAGAACACGGGCTTTAACGCGCTCGGCGTCTGCCTGATCGCGGGAAGCTCTCCGGTCGGCTGTATTTTTGCGGGGCTTTTGTTCAGCGGCCTGATCTACGGCGGACAGTCGCTTCAGTATGAAATCGGGGCGCCGTCGGAGATCATCAATATTGTTATCGGCGTTATTGTATTTTTCGTCGCGCTGACCCGCTGCATTCCCATGCTGCTCACAAAGTTCTCAAAGGGAGGGAAAAAGCATGCTAAATAATATTCTGTTATTTGTCGGCATTACACTGATGTATTCCACTCCGTTGGCATTTGCGGCGCTGGGCGGCGTGATCTCAGAGCGTTCGGGAGTGACGAACCTCGGACTTGAGGGAATGATGACGATAGGCGCGTTCACCGGCGCGGCGCTCGGATATTTCACAGGCAGTCCATGGTTAGGCTTTTTCGCGGCGGGTGCGGCGGGAGGCGCGATCGCGCTGCTGCACGCGTTTGCCTCGATTACCTGCCGTGCGGATCAGACGATCTCCGGTATCGCCATCAACCTGATCGGCCCGGGACTTGCGCTGTTCCTCTGCCGTCTGCTGTTTGACGGCTCTACCCAGACGGTGCCGGTCACCAATAAGATACCGAAGCTGTTCAACAGCGCGCAGCTTACGGGTATGATGAAAAATATGAACATGGATGTGACAGTTGTGCTCGTGCTCTGCCTGGCGGTCTTCATGTGGGCCTTTTTGTACAAGACAAAGTGGGGCCTTCATATCCGCTCTGTGGGTGAGCACCCGGCGGCGGCGGACACCATGGGAATCCATGTATACAGGATCCGCTATCTGTGCGTGGTCGTATCCGGTATCCTGGCGGGCTTTGGCGGGGCTTCGATGACGCTTGCCATTATCCCGCAGTTTACGCCGACTGCCATCAGCGGACAGGGCTTTATCGCGCTGGCGGCAGTGATCTTCGGCAAGTGGACGCCTCACGGCGCCTATGGCGCCTGCCTCCTGTTCGGAGCGGCGCAGGCCCTGACGATCATCCTCGGAGGCGGAAGGTTTGAGATCCCTTCGGAGATGCTGGCAATGCTTCCTTACATTATCACGATCATCATCCTGATCCTTTTTGTAGGGCGTTCGGCGGCGCCGAAGGCGAGCGGCCAGCCGTATGAAAAGGGTGCAAGGTAATTCCGGAGATATCTGGAATTGGTGAAGCGGGTACATATCAGAAGGCTTGGTAAAGGAGAGGGAAATTATGGTTAATTACCCGCAAAATGAGGAAAACAGTACCACATTCAGGTCGGAAAAGGCGATGTGGGTGGCTGTGGAAGCGGTGCAAGAACTGATAAGACAGAAATATTAAAATTAGGAGGGATAATATTATGGGACAGACACCAACAGCGCATAACGGCGCATTGCAGGGCCAGATCGCGAAAAAGGTGCTGATGCCGGGTGATCCCCTGCGGGCGAAGTTTATTGCGGAGACATATCTGGAGAATCCGGTATGCGTTACTTCCGTGCGGAATATGCTCGGTTTTACCGGAACCTACAAAGGAAGAGAGGTATCCGTCATGGGCGGCGGTATGGGAATGCCATCTGTGGGGATTTACACCTATGAGCTGTTCAATTTTTACGGGGTGGACGAGATCATTCGTATCGGTTCCGCCGGAGCGCTTCAGGACAATATAAACCTGATGGATGTCGTGGTCGGCATGGGGGCATGTACGGATTCTAATTACGCCTATCAGTATGGACTTCCGGGAACCTACGCGCCGATTGCGGATTACGGGCTTTTGAGGCGTGCCGTGGAGATCGCGGAGCAAAAAGGCACTCCGGTTGCGGTCGGAAATGTATTATCCTCCGACGTATTCTATAACGCGGATTCCACCGTGAATGACAAGTGGCGCGGAATGGGCGTCCTGGCGGTTGAGATGGAGGCGGCAGCCCTGTATATGAATGCGGCCGCGGCCGGGAAGAAGGCGCTGTGCCTGCTTACGATTTCCGACCTGATCTACGGAGAGGGGAATTTGAGCGCTGAGGAGCGGCAGCTCGGATTTCGGAAGATGATGGAGATCGCGCTGGAAATCTGATGTTTGTGAGGGATTAGAGAAAATAAAAAAGAGTTCCGCAAGCGGAACTCTTTTTTATTTGGAATTAGCCGAAGTATCTCTTTAACAGACCCTCGAAAGCCTTGCCGTGACGAGCCTCGTCTCTTGCCATCTCATGAACGGTGTCATGGATCGCATCGAGGTTAGCCTCTTTCGCTCTCTTAGCCAGGTCAAACTTGCCTGCGGTCGCGCCGTTCTCAGCCTCGACTCTCATCTCAAGATTCTTCTTGGTGGAGTCGGTTACGCACTCGCCTAACAGCTCCGCGAACTTCGCAGCGTGCTCAGCCTCCTCAAAGGCCGCCTTCTCCCAGTACAGACCGATCTCAGGATAGCCCTCTCTGTGAGCTACTCTTGCCATAGCCAGGTACATACCAACCTCAGAGCACTCGCCCTCGAAGTTTGCTCTTAAATCCTTGATGATATCCTCGCTTGCGCCCTTGGCAACGCCTACAACGTGCTCAGCAGCCCAGGTTCTCTCGCCGCCCTGCTCGATGAACTTGGAAGCCGGAACCTTACATACCGGGCAGAACTCCGGCGGAGTAGCGCCCTCATAAACATAACCACATACAGAACAAACCCATTTCTTCATACTTAAGTTCTCCTTTCATTTATAAAATAGTAATTATTACTGATATTAAGTTACCACAGTCATGGGCAAATGTCAAGACTTTTTGAAAAAAAATTTAGTGCCCGTCACGCGCCATGCAGTCGCTGCACACCCCGAAGAAGTCCATGGAGTGGCTCTCGACCCTGCCATTCGCGCAGGTCTGGGCTTTCGCCTCCAGATCAGCAAACGGCTCAAGCGGCAGATCCGTGATCGAACCGCACCGGCGGCACACAAAATGATAATGGCTGCTGGTGTCGGCGTCAAAATGATCCTTCCCGTCGCCGACAGTGACCCTGCGAACCTCGCCCAGGTCTACGAGAAGATTCAGGTTCCGGTAGACGGTTCCCAGGCTGACGTTGGGAAATTCCTCACGGATGCTCGCGTATACGGCGTCTGCTGTCGGATGGTCGTGACGGCTCATCAGGCATGCTTTGATGGATTCCCTCTGACGGCTATACTTCAATGTTTTCATAAAACAGCTCCTTTAGGAAATAGTAATAGTTATCATATTTATAATATAGAAGAAAGAGGGGAAAAAGTCAAGAAAAATCATATCGTCTCTTTTGCGATCCGTATGAATTCTCTGGTCGCCTGCGACATATAATGACTTTTGTGGTAGCCGATCGCCAGGACTCCGTGGGCCTTTGGGTGATCCAGGGAATAGAAGTTTAAGGGGGAGCGATCCTTAATCTTGCTCCGGATATCCTTGTGTCCGGAGATGAACATACGCGGATAAAAGGTGATCCCCATTCCCCTGATGGCAAGAGCAAGCACGGTCTCGATGTTCTCCGTCTCCAGGATGACATTCGGCGTAAGCTGCGCCTCCTCAAACATTTCGTCCGCAATGGTGCGGACGCGGTTGCCCTCGTTGATCAGCAAAAACGGGCAGCCGGACAAAAGGGAGAGATCCGTGTGATGCGTAAGCTGCGCCTTGATCTCGTCAAGGCGTCCCGGGAATGCGCGCTCCAGCACGGCATCCGGGACAGCGAGCAGGATTTCTTCCTGACAGATTGGCACGGTCTCCACGTTTTCCACCTTGAAGGGCTGCATATCAATGATCAGGTCGATATCGCCGTGGAGCAGGTCGGCCGCAAGCTCCGAGGAGTTGCCCTCCACCAGCTTTAAGTCGATGTGGGGGAACTGTTCCCTGTATACCGGGAGAATCTCCGGGAGGATCACGCGGCCGCGGGTGTGGGAAAGCCCGATGGTGAGGCGTCCGACAGAGAAATCCTTAATGTCCGACAACTCATGGTAGGTCTCGTCCCTCAAGTCTAAAAGCTGCCTGGCTCTCGCCTTGAGCGCCTGGCCCGCGCACGTTAAGGTCAGAGGCGTGGTGCGGTTAAATAACAACACGTCGAACTCCTTTTCCATATTGGAGATGTGGTTGCTTAAGGACTGCTGGGAAATGAACAGGCGTTTGGCGGCGCGGGTAAAGTTTAATTCCTCCGCCGCGGCGAGAAAATACTCCAGGTTCAGGAAACTAATCATCGCTGCCGCCTCCCATGTAAACAGGCTGGTTGAGCCATGGAATATACTCCGCCGCCTTTGCAACGGAGATGTTGACGACGAGCTCCTCCGGGAAATCGATCTCACGCAGAAGCTCGTGGGCGCGCGCGTGGTTGCCCACGTCCACCTCGCAGTGGGCGTCGCTGTTGATGATGATGGGGGTCTGATAGCGGCGGCATAAATCCAGCATCGTGATGTAATTGTCGCGCGCGTTGATCCGGTGGGATCTCGGATGGAGCGAGCTCGAGTTGAGCTCGAGCAGCACATGGTTTTCCTTTGCCGCGCATACGAGGGTCTCATAGTCTACCGGGAAGCGCCCGTCATCCGGGTGCCCGATGATCTGCACATAGGGCTTTTTCATGGCGCCCACCAGCGCGGAGGTATTTTCCGCCACGCTGCCCGGATCGTAGCAGGGGTCGTGGATGCTCGCGATGGCGTAGTCTAAGCCCCCGCGGTACTTCCGGTCGAGATCGACGTTCCCCTTGTAGTCGATGATATTTAATTCGCAGCCCAGCATCAGCTTTACGCCGTAAATCTCACGCGGAACCACTTTGAAATTGATGAAGTAGAAGGGGTGGCATGCGCCAGGAATGCCGGGGGAATGCTCCGTAACGCCGAGAAGCTTTACTCCTTTTTCCGAGGCGGAACGGAGCATCTCGTACAGAGTGTTGTAGGCATGTCCGCTGAGGATCGTATGAGAATGTAAATCCATAATGTCGTTCATGTAATAACCTCACTTTTGCAATGCTTTTCAGAGAGTATATCACATTTTTCTTCGGAAAACCAGAAAAAGTATGGAAAAAAGACGGAGAATATGGTAAAGTCATCATAGTTGCCGGAACTTATCCGGCAAAAGCAGGGAGTAAAGGAGAGTGCATTATGAGCGAAGAAGTAAAAGAGACCATGGACGATTTTGCGGGTGAGCTGGAGGCATCCTATAAGGAGTATGACGAGCAGCGCAGCCCGGAGCTTGAGCAGGAAGGCCCGGACGCGGAAAAGTGGGCGGAGCTCACGCAGCAGATGCGGGATAAGACCGTGCTTAAGGTCAAGGTGAAGGAGGCGGTCAAGGGCGGTCTTGTGGCCTACGTTGACGACATTCAGGCATTTATCCCGGCGTCCCAGATCTCCACGAAGTATGTGGAGAAGCTTGAGGACTGCGTGGGACAGCATCTCGAGGTAGTTCCGATTACCGTGGATACGGAGAAGAAACGCCTTGTGCTGTCCGCGCGGGAAGTCCTGCTTGAGAAGGAAGCGGCCGAGAAGGCGAAAAAGATGGCCGCTGTCCAGGTCGGAGCGGTTGTCACGGGCACGGTGGACAGCATAAAGGATTACGGCGCGTTTGTGGATCTGGAGGACGGCTTGAGCGGACTTTTGCATGTGTCCCAGATCAGCAGCCAGCGGATCAAGCATCCGGGCGCGGTATTAAAGGAAGGCCAGAAGGTGACGGTAAAGATCATCGGCATTAAGGATGGCAAGATCAGCCTGAGCATGAAGGCGTTAAGCGGCGACGCGGAGCCGAGGGAAGAAGTATTCAACTACAGGGAGACCGGCGCGGCGACCACAGGACTCGGCGAACTGCTCAAGGGTCTGAAACTGTAGGCCGCAAGGCAGTCCGCAAACAGAGCGGAGGAGGGAAAGGACAGGATTGATCAAACATCCCAACGCATATAATCAGTTGGATCAGTGGAACTCTGTCATGTTCCTCTATGATTCGGCACTGAAGGAAATCAATACCAAAATTGAGATCCTCAATGAAGAATTCGTGCATATTTACGGGCATACGCCCATCGAGCACATCAAGTCCAGGCTGAAGTCGCCGGAGAGCATCGTCAAGAAGCTGAAGCGGAACGGTCTGGAGGCCACCATTGATAATATGGTGGAGAGGTTGAGCGACATTGCGGGCATCCGCATTATCTGCTCCTTTACCCAGGACATCTATCAGATCGCGGATATGATCTCGCGTCACAAGGATGTGACAGTCCTGTATGTGAAGGATTACATCCGGCACCCAAAGCCCAACGGCTATAAGAGCTATCACATGGTGGTGACGATTCCGATCTACCTGACGGAAGGGCCGGTGGAGACCAAGGTGGAGATTCAGATCCGCACGGTGGCGATGGATTTCTGGGCAAGCCTCGAGCATAAGATTTATTACAAATATGAGGGGAATGCCCCGGACTCTCTGCAGGCGGAGCTGAAAGCGTGCGCCGATATGGTGGATATGCTGGACGCGAAGATGTTTTCCTTAAACCAGTCGATACTGGCGGGCGGGAAGGAGCACGAGGACGGGAAGAAGGACTGAAAGGACGCAGGCGACATGGAAGAGAAGAAGGAGAAGACAGCGGGGCAGCTTCTGGAGGAGCAGCTTACCTGGAAGTTCCCGCATATCGGGCAGAAAGCCCCGGAGCAGACGGACGAGGCAGAAGCATTCTGCGAGGGCTATAAGAGGTTCCTCGACGAGGGAAAGACGGAGCGGGAGTGCGTGGAGGCTGCGCTCTGCCGCCTGAATGCGGCGGGCTACGAGCCCATCGACTTTAACAGGGCATATAAGCCGGGCGATAAGGTGTATTATGTAAACCGAAAGAAGGCGCTCGTGATGACGACCTTCGGTGAGAAAAGCGTCAGCGAGGGCGTGCGGTTAAACGCCGCGCATATCGACTCGCCGCGCCTCGATTTAAAGCCGAACCCGCTGTATGAGAAAAGTGACATCGCCTATTTTAAGACGCATTATTACGGCGGCATCCGCAAGTACCAGTGGGGGACAGTTCCCCTTGCCATGCACGGCGTGGTGGTAAAGAAGGACGGGGAGGTTGTGAACATCCGCGTCGGCGAGGAGGTCGGCGATCCGGTATTCTGCGTCAGCGACCTGCTCCCGCACCTTGCCTCGAAGCAGAATGAGCGGAAGTTGAGCGAGGGCTTAAAGGGCGAGGAGCTGAACGTGATCGTGGGCTCGATTCCGTTTGCGGACGAGAGCGTGAAGGAGCCGGTGAAGCTTCTGGCGCTGAAGCTTCTGAATGAAAAATACGGCATCGCGGAAGCCGACTTTTACCGGGCGGAGATTGAGATGGTGCCGGCGCAGAAGGCGGTGGATGTGGGGCTGGACCGCAGCCTGATCGGGGCATACGGGCAGGACGACCGGGTGTGCGCGTACACGGCGCTTATGGCGGAGATCGACACGCGGAGGCCGGAGTACACCACGGTGACGGTGCTCGCGGATAAGGAGGAGATCGGCTCCGAGGGAAACACGGGTATGAATTCCGACTTTCTGAAGCATTATATGGAATATCTTGCCGGGATGCAGGGAGCGGACCCCAAGGATACCTTCGCGCATTCGCTGTGCCTGTCCTCGGATGTCAATGCCGCCTTTGACCCGACTTTTTCGGAGGTATTTGAGACAAACAACTCCAGCTTTTTGAACAAGGGCTGCGTGCTGACAAAATATACGGGAGCCCGCGGCAAGTCCGGCTCCAATGACGCCAGCGCCGAGACCATGGCAAAGGTCATCGCGATCATGGAAAAAAACGGCGTGTACTGGCAGGCGGGAGAGCTGGGCGCTGTGGATGAGGGCGGCGGCGGAACCATCGCCAAGTATGTGGCGCATTTAAATATTGATGTGGTGGATCTGGGCGTGCCGATCATCTCCATGCACTCGCCCTTCGAGCTCTCCTCCAAGCTGGATGTGCTCAACACCTACAGGGCGTTTTGCGCGTTTTATAAATAAAAGCTGAAAAATTATAAAATGTAACAGTTCAGCCATGCGGCGTTTCCGGCGGATTTTACGCCGCTACGCTCCGGTAAGACAGCCCGTGACACGCTGCGTTTCCTACTCGGTCCGCGCGCCGATTAGCCGCCAGTCGCGCGAAACTCGCTTCGCTCAGACAACGCGCTTTGATGATAACAGTTTAGGGTAGGGCTTTGCACTTGCTGCAAAGTCCGTAAGAACGTGTTATGGCAGAAAAGAATCCAGCCCTTCGCCGCAGGCGAACTTTAAATGGGCTGGATT
>SFNH01000173.1 GCA_004554205.1 Clostridium sp. | reverse complement strand
AGCGGGTCTTTCTCGTCAAACCAAATATCGGTGGTCTTTTCCTGCTTCGTAAGCCCTGTTCTCATAAACTCTCCTTTCTGCGCCCCTGTTACGCAATAGGGGCATTTTTCGGGTGTTTTTCCCGGCTCTTGACTTGGGGAAAATGAGGATTTTCAAATAGAAACCGCCCGAACAGGGAATGTATCGTTGGGGCAGCTGTTATCGCAAGATTTCCGTTTTTTTCGGCTCTTGACCGTCAGACGCGGATAAATACGAACCGTCGGCAAGCACCAGTTTGAGCAGCTTGTCGCGGAATGTTTCTGTGCTGCTTTGATTGAAAAACAACTCCGCAACAATGGTCTGTCCGTTTCTCTGTGTCGTGATGATGCTGTCGGGGGTCTGTTCTGCCATAGGCGGCTCCTTTCTTTGGGCGCAAAAGAGGGATTTCCCGTAGTTCGAAAAATCCCTCTTGGTTGACGGTTATTCTGTTTTACTGTGTGGGCTGTGCGGCGGCTGCCTGCGCCTTTTTCTCCTGTCAGCAGTTCAACGGCTTCGGTGAAGCTCTTGCCGAAAAA
Organism: Clostridium sp.; assembly: GCA_004554205.1. Taxonomy (GTDB): domain Bacteria; phylum Bacillota; class Clostridia; order Lachnospirales; family Lachnospiraceae; genus Brotaphodocola. Next base: position 2,445 of record SFNH01000173.1, on the reverse strand, counting down.
GGACGGCATGACGGTGCTGTGCGCCCTGCGGCAGACCGACCGGGAGACAAAGGTGCTGATCCTCTCCGCCCGCAGCGAGGTGGAGGACAAGGTGCAGGGACTGGACGCCGGGGCAAACGACTATCTGGCAAAGCCCTTGGCGGTTTCATGATGATCGTTTTTCAACCTCCACAATGTTATCGCAGCAACTCTCGATCAGCTCCCTGTCGTGGGTGATCACGAGAATGGTTCTGCCGTTCCGCGCTTCGCTTCTCAGCCTTTCCGCGATCAGGCGCATATTCTGTCCGTCAAGTCCGCTGGTGGGCTCATCAAGAATCAGTATCCTGCGGCCGGAAAAGATGGCGCAGGCAATGGCAAGCCGCTGCTTCTGTCCACCGGACAGGGCGGACGGGTGCGCGTCCCTGTACTCGTAAAGGCCAAGCTCGTTGAGCAGATTCCTTGCATGGCTTACGCATTCCGTCTGCTTCGCGGATAAATGCAGCTTCTCCGACTTCGATCGGATAAATCAGACTGCCGGTAAGCTCAAGGTTCTTTTTATGTGGATTCATCCCTATGTCCTCCTTATAAAAATCTGATTTCAATTGCGGTGATCTCTCCGCCCTGCTTATAGGCATACACGCCATAGCAGCCGTCACCATACCCGGACGAGCTATAAAAGCCATCCTTGGTCAGCCAGACATCGCCATGCCGGACTCGATCACAGAAAGCGGCCCACTCGCCGTCGGTATAATCCGGTTTGTTATGAAAGAAGCCTGCCAGTCCGGCATCTACACCGATACTGCCGATCTCTTTCATATCCTTCTGACACGGAATTACGCCGTCAAGATATATCCCGATGATCCCGATCACATCGTAGCAATACGGTTCACCGTTATCGAATGTGCCCTTGTCCTTGTGGTGCCATGCTATGCAGGTATACACACCTTTTCTGATCTTCACATCCGTCATGCGGCACCACACATCCCGGTCATAACACGGGTCTGTAATATCGACGCTTCCGTGAAAATCCATCGTTCCTATTTTCTTTCGTCTCATTTCTGAGCTCCTTTCTGAAAAAATATGGCGGAGCAGGAAAGACCCACTCCGCTATGTTTTGCTGAAATCATTCAGCGAGCATATCTTTGCCTTGCGCCTTTGAAAAGGGTACCGATGCATACGGCGTATACCATCTGTCCCACTCTTCCATCGTCAGGGTGTTTCCGTGAATGACCATGGCAGGTATCCCATACAGACTCAGTTGGATATATGCCATCCAAACGCAGCGAATGTCGATATCCTGCGCTACAAAGAATGTATTGTGACGATAGTCAAAGCCATGATGCTGCATTGCCCAAATGGCACCGATAACCATCGTTCCCGAGCCGCAGGTCGGCTCGTTAATGGTAATCGGACCATCCTTGGCTGAAAGCTCTTCCGATGGAAGCGTTATTTGTGCCATGAAGCGGCAGATATGGTCCGGCGTGAAGTATTGCCCGTTCCACTCGTTATTCAGATTCAGCTCGTGATAGATCCCCCCAAGAATGTCGCAGGGATCATCTCGATACTCACGGACCGTCAGGAATAGCAATGCCAACATCCGCGCATAGGACGATAAAAGTTCCGGCGTCATGGTCGACGCCATCTCCTGATATCGCTGTTCTCGCTTTTCGGCATTTTCCGGGTCGGTCTGGGCGGCAAGGCTGTTTGCGGCAATCTCCAGGAATGTGGTAAACACCGTGTTCAGCCCTTGCGACTGTGCCAGGGATCGTATCTCGGAAACCAGTTCTTTTCTATTCTCACTGCATTTCATCGACATGACCGCCCTCCCGAATACAGATTTTAGGCGGAGAAAACTCCAGGCTTCTCCCGTCATCGACGAATTCCATTTCCGAAACGGTGATTTGGGTTTCCGGAACGGTATCGGAATATAACCCGATATCTGTAATAACCATATCGTGCAGCTCATCGAGTCTTCCGTTTGCGGGTTCTTCACCGAAATATACGCCTTTGTATCTGGCACCAAAGCCATCAGGATTGCGGTATATTTCGCTTTCATCCCAGTTAAGGGAAGCGCTTTCTCCCGATGTCAGTCTGACCTCGATATAATCGATAAACAGATCCGGTATGGTGGTTGCCGCCTCAAGGTAAAGAGTCAAGCTCATCACCTCCGGTCCCGTTTTTTTCCTGCGGCTCCCATTCGGTTTCCGCAATAAACTCGCGGACTTCATACAGGCTTAGGGCGATATAGACGCATAGCATCAACATGCCGGAAAGCGCCTCATTGTCCTCCCTGTCCGGATTGATTTCCGCCAGTTTGGCGTTCACACCGTCCAGTACGACATGACGTGCGTACAGCCAGTCTCCGGCTTCATCCAGCGTCAGTCCGCTTTCATGAACCGCATCCAGAATCGGTTTCGTCCACGCCTCATTCAGTCTCCGAAGCCGATCCGACATGCGTGATGTATA
>SFNH01000172.1 GCA_004554205.1 Clostridium sp. | reverse complement strand
CATCCGTCAGTTCTTCAACGAGCATCCCGACAAGTTCGACCCGCGCGAGTATCTCAAGCCCGCACGCGCCAACATCAAGGAGCTCGTCCGCCACAAGCTCGTCGACGTCCTCGGCTGCGCCGGCAAGGCGTAATTTCCGAAAACAAAACTCCTCTGCCGCGAGGCGGGGGAGTTTTTTCTATGATTTTTTCCGGAGGTCCTCCACCCGGAGCACCTCAAACATCCGCGTGGCCGCGCTTTCCTCGCCGCCCGCAGCCAGCCACCCGGCCTGAAACGCCGCCCGCACCAGCGAAAACAGCGCATCCTCCGCCTCGTCATATTCCTCCTGTTCCAAAAACCGCCCGAAGGCTTCTTCGTAGTCATTGCTGTGCATGATAGAATACCCTTCTGTATATATTACAATATGATATCTTATTGTAATATATATTGAGCATACTTGTCAATCTATAATTTACTACAGATTGAGAGGTACCATGCAATGAAGAACGATCCCTTGATTATCAAAAAGCGCGGCGAGGACGGAAACCGGATCATTACAGTCCGAATTCGCGAGGATACGCTGGCAGAGCTTGACAGGCTTGCCGCAGAAAGCAACCGCTCCAGAAATGAGCTGATCAACATCATTCTGGCACATGGTGTGAAGAATATAGAGATCGAGTAGTTTGTAAGGGCGGATGCGAGTTCGCCGAAAGACCTTCAGAGATGCGAAAGCCTCCCCTTGCCGCGCCCCGCGCGGTAAGGGGAGGTGGCATTTTCGAAGAAAATGACGGAGGGGATTTGCTGCATATTTCAGAGTGCTCCGAAATCTGTTACGTTCGAATCCCCTCAGGCCCTGGGCCAGCGTCCCTACCCTCTTTGGCCCTTCGGGCCATTTCCCCCTGATAGGGGGAATCGGCCCCTTGTGCCCAAGGGGAGCCTTTGTAGGGGCCGATGCCTACATCAGCCCGGCAGATTGCACCGGTTTTTCGGAAATCTTCGGCGAATTCGTAACTTCCGGGAGGGCCGATGTGTACCGGTAAGCGGCAGCCCCACATCCGTAACGTTCCTACGTCGCGAACGGCTGTGACCGGCATCGGCCCCTACGTTGAAATGTGGAAATGCCTGCGGATTTGCCGAAAGACCTTCACAATCTGCGGCGGCCTGCTGCGACCTCTCAGTCAGCTTCGCTGACAGCTCCCCTTTCGGGGGAGCCTTTGGGTGTGCGTAATTTTGAGCTGCTACAAATTACGCGGGAAAAGTCCAGAAAAACCGAAGGGGGTTTTTCTGGTCGGTTCAAGGAGGTCCGGAGGGAAATCGAAATCCCTCCGGGCTCGTTTTCTTTTGGAGAAGCAAAAGAAAACGCTGGACAGCAGTTGTAAATTTTAAATTAAATATGAGTTTTTACATTGCAGAATGTATCAATTTTAAGAAGCCCAGCCTTCTCTAATATGACGACCGCCCCATACTGCGGGAGGTTCTTTTCTGTTATATTGTAAAAAATACCCGGCTGCTCAGCTCCAAAGCAGCTCCGTATAGATTCCCTCTGCCTTCATGTCCGCCACAGCCTTTTTGACGGAGTCCAGATCCTCGCGGTACGTCACGCCGTACCAGCTTTCCTCGCACGGAAGGACGCGGACGCTGGCCGTTTTATCCGCCAGCTGCTCATTGACGACAAACGGCAGAAAGTATTCGCATTTGAGCGGATTTGTCCGCATGGCTTCTGCCAGGAACGCGGGCATCCGGCTCCACAGCTCGTCCAGCACATGCGCGGAAAAGCCCCAGAGGTTCATGGAGACGATCGTGTCGCCGGGCAGCGGGAAGAAATGCTCGCCGTCCTCGGTGTATTCAGCATGATCGCCTTTTTTGAAGATCTTCGTGCGTTCCGTCACGCCGGTGAGCATGCCGTCCCGGATCTCGCACACGCCGCGCGCCACGGAGCCGAATTCCGTGACCGTATTGCGCAGCCGGTAGCCGACCATCGCGTATTGACGCTCGTCGGTCTGCGCGGCAAGGAAATCATAGATCTCGGAAAACGCCGTGCGGCCGTAGAAGTCGTCCGCGTTGATGACGGCGAACGGGCCGTTCACCGTGCCCTTGCAGCAGGCCAGCGCGTGGCCGGTGCCCCAGGGCTTTGTGCGGCCTTCGGGGCGCGCGATCCCCTCCGGCAGGCGGTCAAGCTCCTGATAGACGTAGGACACATGGAAAAATTTCTCCATCCGGTCGCCGATGCAGGCGCGGAATTCCTCCTCCATCTCGCGCTTGATGATGAACACCACGTCGCGGAACCCGGCGCGCCATGCGTCGAACAGGGAAAAATCAATGATGAGGTGCCCCTCCGGATCGACCGGCTCGATCTGCTTGAGACCCCCGAAGCGGCTGCCCATCCCGGCAGCCATGATGACAAGGGCAGGCTTTTGTTTGTCCATGTTTTTTGCCTCCTTTTGATTCTATGCCCATCTTATCCATCCCGCCTCCATCCGGCAATCCTTTTTTCCGTTTTGTGCATGATCTGATAAATTCCATGAAGTATTTGAAAAAGAATTTGTATTATCAGGGGGAATATGATAAAATCAGAGCGAATGGAGGTGGCAGCTTGCAGATTGAAAATCTCTCCGCCGCGCAGGCGCGCGCCTATGGAAGCATCCTCTCCGCGCTTCCGGAGGGTGAGCTTCATGTCCTGCACCGGAGCGTTTCCTCCGGCGCAGCCGCAGAGGAATTCTGCTCGGAGGAGACGGTCGTTCTGGACTATGTTTCCGGGATGTCTCTGCTTGTCGTCTATGAAGAGGGAACCCGCAGTCTCTATTACCTCGACCGCATCTTCGCCCTGCGGCCGGGCGTCCGGTTCTCGGTCGCTGCGCTGGACGATTTCTGCCGGTTCGACTGCTATACGCGCTGCGCGGACGCGCTTCAGGTGCTCGCGGAGCGGCCGGCCATGCAGCTCCGCAACATCGCCAACGATCTGAGGCTGGAACGGCTCTACACGTTCTTTTATCAGGAATGCGCGCGGGATTTCTATTTCCGCGGCGAGCAGCACGAGGCGCTGGA
>SFNH01000171.1 GCA_004554205.1 Clostridium sp. | reverse complement strand
GCTCTTGTCGATCTTCACTACATTCGCCGGGATTTCCAGCAGCACGCTCAGCGACGAGTAGCCGGTTCCGAAATCATCGATGGCGATGCGGTAGCCGAGCTCGCCGAGTCTGGTAAGGCACGCCTTTAGACTGTCCAGCTTCTCCACGATCACACTCTCCGTCACCTCAGTCTCTATGTAGCACGGATCAATCCCGTATCGCTGCAGGGTATTCTGCAGGCGCTCGATAAAATCATCGCCGCCGTTCTCAAAATTTCTCCTGGAAAAATTGGTGGAGATCGTAAACAGCTCTCTTCCAGAATCCTTCCAGCGGCGCATCGCCCGAAGCAGCTGTTCCAGAATATAAAAATCCAGATCCACAATATAGCCTATATTTTCCAGTGCAGGGATAAAACGTGCGGGAGACAGGACCTCCCCGGATTCCAGCCGCCAGCGCGCAAGCGCCTCGGCGCCGTAGACCCGCTCCTCACGGAGCAGAAACTTCGGCTGCAGATATACCTCGAACTCGCCCCGCTGGAGCGCCGCGTAAAATCTTCCGGTAATCCGGATTCCCTCATCGCGGTTTTTCCTCATATCCTCCCGGTACACGACCGCTCCCGCATTCTGCTCCTTGGCAAGCTTTCTCGCCAGATTGGCGCCCTCCAGTATCTTCTCAAACGTCTCTTTCCCGTCATCGATAAAGCAGATTCCTGCCGAGAGCTGCATGGTACCCGCCGGATAGCGGATCTTTAACTGTTCGCCGAACATCTGATCCTCTCTCGCCACAAGCTCCAGAATGGTCTTTTTATCCGTTCCTCTGACCAGCTCGATAAAATAATCCGAATACATTCTGCAGGCTTCCACGACATGGGACTCGCTGCGGATTAACGCTGCAAGTTCCCGCAGAATACCGTCGCCGACCTCCTGTCCGTAATTTTCATTTACATAGGCAAAGTTGTTCACGTCCAGATTCACCAGCGCATACACCGTATTCTCATCCCCGGCAAGCCCGCCGTCCCTTAATTTTTTCCGGATCCGTCTGCGGAACGTATCCAGATTGTAGAGTTCCGTCAGCATGTCCTGATTCTGCAGATGCCGGATCTCCGCCTGGTCATCGCTCTGCCTGTTGCGCAGGGAGACAAACACGCCGACCACCCGCGCAAGTTCGCAGAGCATCCCCGCTTCCTCTTTGGAAAATCCCTCTGCACTGCTGCTTCCCACACACAGGCAGCCGCTTCTGCTGCCGGAAAATTCAAACTTTACATTTCCGCAGGTTTTGATGGCGGGCACTCCACGGTATTCCTCCGCCGTCAGCTGTGGAATCTCCGTTAAAATCTCTTCCGTCGGAACCGAGACAAAACGCCCGATTTCCGCCTCCCGGAACACGGCAACCGCGCGCGGGAAAACCTGTTGTTCCACCCGACTGCCATCCCGGTTCCAGTAATTCATCAGCACCATTTCCTGCTGTTCTTCCCGGTACTCAAACACCATGACAAAGCCCAGCCCGTACTTTTTGCCGATCTGTTCGATCAGTACGTTCAAAGATCCGTTGATGTCTTTTGCATGCGAGAGAAGACTGAATGCAAAATTGAGGAACTCCTTATCCACCTTCTGGCTGATTTCCGGAGCATATTCGATCCTGTCGCGCCTGCGCTCCCGCGCCTCTCCCTCGGGCTGCTTTTTGCCCGCGAACGAATAGTGATCCTTGCCCTCCCGCTTCGTGGCATACATCGCCCGGTCAGCCATCGCAAACAGGGTCTCATAATCTCTTCCGTCCTCGCCATATACCGCCATGCCGATGCTGAGCGTCACCTCAACGATGGCGTCGTCGCCGATCAGCTTTTTTCTGGCTTCCCGTCCCAGCGCCGCGGCGCACTCTTTTGCCTCCTCCGGCGTCGCATCACGCATCAGAGCCAGGAATTCATCTCCTCCGACTCTTGCTGTGACATCCGTCTCCTGAAACCGGCTTTGCATCACGCCGGCAATATCGGTGATCACCGTATCGCCGACGGTATGCCCGAATGTATCGTTGATCCGCTTAAAATTGTCAATATCGATCAGGAACAGTACATGCTGTTTTTCCGGCTCGTTTTTTAAAATCCGTTCTACCTCACCGGATGCCGCTACCTTATTATAAAGCCTTGTCAGCGGATCGCGCTTCGCCTCCTCCGACAGTTCCTCCTGAATCCTGCGGTCGGAGCTGACATCGTAGCTGCGTCCGATAATGCGGATAATCTGTCCGTTGTCCCCGACAATACTCCGGTAGATCGTCCGGTACCACACATATGCAGGCTCCTCATCCGGAGCCGCCACATTCATCCGGTAATCAATGCTTCCGGTCTGCACATCCCTGCTGGCTGCCTCCAGCGCCCCGGCATATGCGGCACGGTCCTCCTCGCAGATATCCGCAAGCATCTCCTCATATCCCATATATCTGCGCGCCGCCGTTCCCGCCTGCCCGTTCCCGCGGTATTTGCGCGGCACCCTGAAACGCCGCTGTGCAACGTCGTACTCCAGTGGGAATTCGTCTGTGAGCTCTTCCAGCATACTGTACTGCTCCTCCATCAGGCGCAGTTCTTCCTCCAGATTCTTCCGCTTGTCTATGTTCCAGCTGACCAGGATATAGTAAGGCACCGCATCACGGTAATAATACAGTCTGCACCGCATCATCTCCCAGCAGACGCCGCCGCTCTTCGTGCGGATGCGCAGTTCGATCTCCTCCGTGGTTCTTAACTCCCGGCACACTTCGATCGCATCCTCGAACACGCCGACATCCTCCCGGTACAGCTACTCCACAAACGGCGTATTTCCGGTCAGTTCCTCCCTGTCATACCCTTCCGCCCGCAAAAATTCGCGGTTCACCATCTCAATATACAGTTCATTCCCGCCGCGGACTACCGCTATACCGGCCGGCAGCTCGCCGATCAGATTCCTTCCCGGCACCCGCTCCAGTTCTGCTGCGTTTATTTCCGTATCCCCATACTCCATAAAATCTATCTCCTCAGAAAGTAATTCATTCTGTCATTCCCGTATAAGCATATCGCTCTC
>SFNH01000170.1 GCA_004554205.1 Clostridium sp. | reverse complement strand
AAGGTGATCGCGCCCGTGGGACATGCGGGCAGACAGTCGCCCAGACCGTCGCAGTAATCATCCCGCATCAGCTGCGCTTTTCCGTCCACCATGGCGATCGCTCCCTCATGACAGGCTGCGGCACATGCTCCGCAACCGTTGCATTTGTCCTTATTGATTTCTATAATTCTTCTCTTCATAAAAAATCTCCTTGTATTTTTGCCTATATTATAGTATAATAGAATCAACAAGTCAGTTGAATTTTCAACGAAAGAAGATTTTTATGAAAGAGTTTTTACCAGTCATCCGCTCCTCACAGCTATTTTCGGGAATTGCAGAGGAGGAGCTTGTGCCGATGTTATCCTGCCTTGATGCAAGGCAGGAAGCCTTTCCGAAGGACGCTTTTCTGCTCCGCACCGGTGACACGGTGGGATCCGTGGGAATCGTTTTGTCCGGAAGCATAATGATCATACAGGAGGATATCTGGGGAAACCGAAATATCCTCTCAAAAGCAGGACAGGGACAGGTTTATGCCGCCGCCTTTGCCTGTGCGCCGGGCGCAGTGCTGAATGTGAGCGTCATCGCCGAAACGCCGGTCACGGTAATGCTTCTGAACATCAGACGCGTTCTTACCGTCTGCTCCTCGGCCTGTGAACATCACAACCGCATCATACGAAATCTGCTGGCGGAGCTTGCCGAGAAAAATCTGCTTCAGAATGAAAAGCTCACCCACATGGGGCAACGGACAACAAGGGGCAAGCTGATGTCGTATCTTTCGGCGGAGGCACAGCGTCTCGGTCGCTATGAATTTGATATTCCTTTTTCAAGGCAACAGCTGGCGGACTATCTCGCTGTGGAGCGCAGCGGTCTTTCGCTTGAGCTTGGAAAAATGCAAAAGGATGGACTGCTGGAATTTCATAAAAATCATTTTATTCTGAAATTATAAGGATATATGCGGAGGTTCGATCATGCTCAAGATACTGTTAGTGGAAGACGATAAGACGATCGTCACCAACCTGACTGAATATCTGAACGGCGCAGGATATATTGTCCGAAGCGTGTCCGGACAGGCTGCCGCTATGTCGGCGCTGGCGGCGGAAAAGGCGGACCTGGTGCTGCTTGACGTATCCTTGGCCGAAGGCAACGGCTTTTCCGCGTGCAGAGCGATCAAGGCCGAATTTGATATCCCCGTCATTTTTCTGACCGCCTCCGGCGATGAGTACAGCACCGTTACGGGCTTTGACCTCGGTGCCGACGATTATATTCCGAAGCCGTTCCGTCCGCGAGAGCTTCTTTCCCGCATCAAAAATGTTCTCCGGCTTACAGGCAGCACGGGAAAGACCGTAAAGCTCGGTGATGTGGTGGTGGATACCGAAAAGGGCACGGCAATGAAGAACAACAAGGATCTGTTTCTTTCTGCGCTGGAATACCGTCTTTTGCTGGCTTTCATCAACAATCGGGGGATCGTGCTGACCCGAGAGCGGCTGCTTGACTCAATGTGGGATGTTGCGGGTACCTATGTCAACGACAATACGCTGACGGTATATATCAAGCGTCTGCGTGAGAAGATCGAGGACGACCCTGCCGAGCCGAAGATCATTCAGACGGTTCGCGGGATCGGATACAAGGTGGACGCATGATGAGGCTGCTGAAAAACAAAGAGGTACGCGGCGCGCTGCTGTGGCAGCTTTCCGTTGCCGTAATTGCCTGTTCCCTCTGCTTTTGGTTCGACCTCCGTGCCGGACTGACCGCCGTTGTCCTATCTCTGCTCCTTATGCTGGTATTCTGCATCAGCACTTACAAGAGGTATCAGAGGATTTCTTCCCTTGCGGATGATATCAATCAGGTTCTGCACGGCGACAGTTCGATCGATTTTGATAATTATTCGGAGGGCGAGCTGAGCATCCTCCACAGTGAGATCTATAAGATGACGGTTCGTCTGCGTGAGCAGCAGCAAAAGCTCATAAATGACAAAAAATATCTGGCAGATTCCTTAGCCGACATATCCCACCAGATCCGCACACCGCTGACCTCGATAAATCTGCTGGTAGAACGGCTGTCGGCATCCGGTCTGACCGATGAGTGCAGACATCAGCTGACAAACGAGCTTTATGGGCTGCTCGGCCGCATCGACTGGCTGATCACCACCCTGCTGAAAATTTCAAAGCTGGATGCCGGAACGGTAAGCTTCAACAAAGAAACGGTCAGCTTGGCAACGCTGATAAAGAAGTCCTGTTCGCCCCTGCTCATCCCCATTGAGCTGCGTGGGCAGGAACTTATCATCCGCGCCGAGGGGGATTTTTATGGGGATCCCGCATGGACAAGCGAGGCTGTCGGCAACATTGTGAAAAACTGCATGGAGCATACGCCGGACGGAGGCAGAATCGAGATCGACGCAGCCGAAACCGCCCTATATTCCGAAATCGTGATCAAGGACAACGGCACGGGTGTTTCTGCGGAGGATCTTCCGCACATCTTTGAGCGATTTTATAAGGGGAAAGACTCCGACGGCAAGAGCTTCGGGATCGGGCTTGCCTTATCACGCATGATCATTGCAGAACAGAAAGGCACCGTCAAGGCGGAAAATCGGAAAAACGCGGGCGCCATGTTCACCATCCGCTTTTATAAGGGAACCGTCTGACCGGCGGCTCCCTTTTTTCAAAGTGACGGATCCGTCACTTTGAAGTCACCGCCGTGTCATCCGTATAAAGTAAAATGAGGATGTAAAAAGCGAAAGGAGTGTTTCAGAATGGAAATATTGCGGGTTGAAAACCTTACAAAGGTATACGGAAAAGGTGAGAACGAGGTGCGGGCGCTGGACGGTGTATCCTTTTCGGTGGAGAAGGGAGAGTTTGTCGCCGTGATCGGTCCGTCCGGCTCGGGCAAATCCACCCTGCTTCACATCCTCGGCGGTGTGGACCGGCCTACAAGCGGCAGGGTGCTTATGGACGGCAAGGATGTGTACGCGCAGAACGAGGAACAGCTTGCCCGCGCAGAACGAGGAACAGCTTGCCATCTTCCGCCGCCGTCAGGTGGGACTGATCTACCAGTTTTACAATCTTATCCCCGTACTCAATGTAACGGAAAATATCACGCTCCCCGTGCTTATGGACGGACAGAAGGTCAATCAAAATCGTCTTGCTGAGCTGATGACCACTCTGAAGCTTACCGGCCGGGAGAACCACCTGCCGAATCAGCTCTCCGGCGGCCAGCAGCAGCGGGTGTCCATCGGTCGGGCTCTGATGAATGCGCCTGCGGTGGTGCTTGCCGATGAGCCGACAGGAAACCTTGACTCC
>SFNH01000169.1 GCA_004554205.1 Clostridium sp. | reverse complement strand
GGATCATCTTCTCGTAATAGGACCAGTCCGCCTTGTTTCCCTTGTTGTCGTAGGTCCAGCCAAAGTAATACTTGGCGTCACTGGTGGCCGAGGACTGAACAGCCTCGTTCCTGGCCCGTCCGTCAAAGGTCTCCTGCGCGCTTTTCAGGTCCATGACCATGGTTCCCTTGGCACTGGCGGTGTCCCGGTTGTACGCCGCGATCTCCTCCTGGGTCAAAAGGACCTTTTGGGCGTCCTTTTCCCGGGCCGCCCAGTAGGCGGCGTCGGACATCTCCGCTGTGACATCCTGCGGATAAACCACCTTTGCCTCTGCGGGCACCCACAGGGAGCACACCGCGGCCAGCGCCAATACGGCACAAAGTCCCTGTTTCCAATACGACCTCATGGCTTTCTCTCTCCTTTTTTCGGAAACATTTCTATGGCTCATACTCTATGCAAGAAACCGCATTCTGTCAAGACTGCCGTGGCGGGATTTCAAACTTTCCGCACAGCCCGTCTTGCCTTTGCCATACCTCCCCGGAGACTGCTCCGCCTGATATTTTGATTGGGCCGCGGCAGCTCTCCGGATTCCCGGAAATGTACTGCCCCTGGCCGTTGATTCGGTGAGACGTCCTGTGCATCCAAAAATTTTTTTAAATATTGTGTAACCAAAGGAGACTTTCAGGGGTATTTATATCAGAAACACCCGCCGGGGCGGTCCGGTATCAGACATATGAAACAAGTACCGCGCAAAATCGATCAGACATAGGAGGAGCACACCATGACACCAGAAGAAGAAAACAAGATCAGAGAGTGGTATTCACTCACGTTTGCACAAAATACATTGGGAGGTGGGGGAACAGTGGGCGGCCAGCTGCTGGAGGAGCAGGCCGCGGACTGGGAACGGCTGAAGATCTGGGACGGGCAGAAGCTGGTCCCCGCCATGCCCGCCGGGTTCCACGGAACCCCTTCTCTGGAGCAGCAGGCCCGCATCTATCAGGCCGCCCACGAGGGAAAATTGTTCCTGTACCGGCTGGGAGAGGACCTGCCCTGCCAGTATGACGGCGCATGGAATCAGCCGTTGGATGGGGAGAAGCTCCGCCAGAATCCCGTCCAGGAGCCGGTGAGGCCAGTGGAACCGGAAAAGTTCCAACAGCCGGAGCCAAAGCTGGAGAGCTATACCGCGGGTCTTTCCAAGTTAAAGCTGACCCTCAACAAGTGGTTTGGCTGGCTGGGCGTATGCAGGGGGGAAAAGAGAAAGCTGGACCAGCGCACCCAGCAATTCAATGATGACCACCGGCAGTGGGCAGCCGAAGATGTATCCATGAAAAGGACAGAAAGGCATGGATACAGATGAGCAAGAAGACGCACACGAACCCACTGTCCAAGCAAGAGATTGAGAAACTGCGGAAGAATCCGTACGTTGCTTCCGTGACCACCAACACGGTGCGCTTTACTGAGGCCTTCAAGGAACAGGCGTATGAGAAGAAAAGACAGGGAATTCCTGTGATGGAAACGATGCGCCAGTGCGGGATTGATCCAGAGATTCTCGGAGCCAGCCGTGTGGAAGGATTCTCCTACACGCTTAACAAGAAAGCCAAGCAGGAAAGCGGCTTCTCGGATAGGCGCAGCGAGAATTACCGACGCCCTCCGAAGACTGGAGAAGAAACGGTGGAGCAGCGGATCCGGCAGCTTGAGAATGAACTTGCTTACACAAGGCAGGAGGTCGAATTCTTAAAAAAACTACAGGCGGCAAATATGGAGGCTCAGAAACAATGGGAATCCAAGCACCGGCAGAAGTAAAGTACGGCCTCATCCGCGAGGCTGTACGGCAAGACGGCAATCTGTTGAACATCAGTGCTCTGTGTCGGATCGCAGGCGTATCCCGATCCGGATATTACGCCTGGCTGGATGCCGCGCCGTTGAGGCAAAGCCGTGAGGAAACGGACAGCACAGATTTTGCCCTGGTGAAGCAGGCTTATGAATTTCGGGGATACAAGAAGGGAGCACGGAGCATCTACATGCGCCTGCTGCATCTTGATCCGCCTGTCGTCATGAACATCAAGAAGATTCGCCGTCTGATGCGAAAATATGGACTCCGCTGTCCCATCCGTCAGGCAAATCCCTATCGGCAAATGGCCAAGGCGATGAAGACGAGCCATGTGGCAAAGAACGAGATTAACCGTCAGTTCCGAAGCTACGCACCACGGAAAGCCTTACTGACAGACATTACCTACATCTTTTACCGGGGCGGCGTCTGTTATCTCTCCCCGATCCTCGACGTCTGTACGCATGAAGTGCTGGCTTACCGGCTTAGTGACAACCTCAGAGTCGACTTCGTTCTTGACATGGTTGACGCCATGTGCGGCAAGTATGGAGCCGAGCTGGACAACTCGACCATTGTCCATAGCGATCAAGGCTGCCACTATACCAGCAACGCCTTTATCCAGAAGCTCAAGGATGCTTCCTTCGTGCAGTCTATGTCACGGAAGGGAAACTGCTGGGATAACGCGCCGCAGGAGAGCTTCTTCGGTCACATGAAGGATGAGATTGCTGCTCTGATTGCCGGGTGTGATACCTATGAGCAGGTTCAGGCTGTTGTCGCCGATTGGATGGACTACTACAACAAAGATCGCTACCAGTGGGATCTGGAAAAGCTCTCCCCGCGGGAGTATTACTGTTACCGTCAGACTGGCGTATATCCGCTGAAACCGGGCATCTCGAAAAAACGGAACTCCCGGGGCTCTGCCCCGGACCCCGAGGTTTAGCGCTTTGGTTTCCAGGAGGCAGTGATAAAAAAGGCAGCATGCTCATGCACACTGCCTCCCGCAAACTCGCCCGGGCGCTCGGGTCGCTCCTCAGCGTTGCCCTATCCTCCCTGGCGGTAAAGCAGCTACATGTTATCATATCTGGGGCCATTTTTAACCCCTAAAATTCAAAATTGTCCTTGACATGGGGTACACTTCAAATTCCCGAAAAACTTGTTTTTCGGGAATTACTATATCTCGCCATTTTCCTTTTAGTTTCATCAAGGCAAAACTTTTTATCCTTTTCCTTTCCGCATTTCCTCTGCATTTTTAGCGAGGATGATGCCACTTTT
>SFNH01000168.1 GCA_004554205.1 Clostridium sp. | reverse complement strand
GGATTCATCTTCCTTACATTGCATATTCCGTGGAAAACATGGAATCTCTGGAGGGAGGAAGACTAAAACAGCTGAAGGGGGAACGGCAGGATGAAGAAAAATAGACTTTATTTTGGCATGTTGATCCTGACGCTGGTGGCGGTGATTATCTGGGCGTTTTACAATATGCTAAACGTCGGTAAGCAGGAGACGTCCTACCGCGTCTCCGTGGTTGTCGAGAACAGCAACAGCGACCGCTGGACGTCCCTCAGACAGGGGCTGGAGCAGGCGGCGAGGGATTACAACATCAGTTTGAGCTTTGTGTCGACGGGGAGCTTTTCCACCGCAAGGGAAGAGATGGATGTGGTCAAAAAGCAGGTCACAAACGGAGCCGACGGCATTATCCTGCAGATGAATACGGATCACGCCGGACAGGAACTGGAGGATCTCTCCGGTCAGACGGCGGTGCTTCTGCTGGAGACGGATATTGACCCGGAAGGGGTCTACGCGCTGGTGGCGCCGGATAACGAGGAGATGGGAGCTGCGCTGGCACAGGCGGTGCAGTCGGATTTCGGGGATGATCTCGCCGGCAAGCGTGTGGGAATTCTTGCGGGCAGCCAGAGCCAGCGCTCCATGCGGCAGCGTTATGCGGGGGTATCGCAGGGACTGCGCGAGGGCGGTGCAGTCGTCGAGTGGAGCCTGGAAGGAAAGGCAGAGAGTATCAAGGACGCGTTCTATACGTTAGAGCAGAAAAAACCGGTGGACATTCTGATTGCGCTCGGCAATGACGAGACGGAGATGATGGTGGATTTTTTTTCCGGGGATGAGCTGGGCTGGAGACTTGACCGGTGCTCGCTGTACGGCGTGGGCGGTTCCGAGAAAAATGTATACTACCTGGACAAGGGCTGGATACAGACGCTCGTGGTTCCCAACGAATTCAATATGGGGTATCAGAGCATGGAGGCAATCGCAAAGCAGCTGATTTATCACATGGATGCCACGAGAAGCAGCAAGGTCAATTATCTGGTGGTCGACCGGGAACATCTGTATGATGCGGATATCCAGAAAGAGCTGTTCCCGATTGTGCAGTAGCAGAGAGAAACAGGAGAAGTGAGGAAGGGTGTTATGTCACAGAGGATGCTAAGAGGAATGGCGGCCGGGCTTGGGGCGCTGGTGTCACTGGGAAGCATGGCGGGCTGCGGGACAGACGGTCAGGTGCAGAAAGTGACAAGCATTAAGATCGGCGTCACCGTATACGATCAGTACGACACGTTTGTATCGCAGATGATGACGGATTTCAACGAATATGCGGCAGAGCAGGAAGCACAGACGGGCATTGCCATCAATGCGGAAGTCTATAATGCAGCGGGAAGCCACTCGACGCAGAACAGTCAGGTGGAGGAAATGTTAGATGCCGGCTGCAATGTGATCTGTGTGAATCTGGTCGACCGCACAGAGCCGACAACGATCATCGATATGGCGGAAAAGAATGATGTGCCGGTGATTTTTTTCAACAGGGAACTGGTGGAGGAGGATCTGGAGCGCTGGGACAGGGTCTATTATGTCGGGGCGAAAGCGTTTGAGTCCGGAATCATGCAGGGGGAGATTGCGGCGGATGCGTTCAAGGAGAATCCGGACGCGGATAAAAACGGCGACGGCGTCTTCCAGTATGTGGTGCTGGAGGGAGAGGCCGGGCATCAGGATGCGATCGTGCGCACGGAGTATGCGGTCTCCACGATCATAGACAACGGTGTGGAGGTGGAAAAGCTCGCGTACGGGATTGCGAACTGGAACCGGGCGCAGGCGCAGACCAAGATGGCGCAGATGCTTGCGGAATATGACGGGGAGATCGAGCTTGTGATCGCCAACAATGACGATATGGCGCTCGGAGCTATCGATGCGCTGAAAGCCTCGCATCTGAAGCGGTCGGACTGGCCGGTGGTGGTCGGAATTGACGGAACCGATGTGGGACTTGCAGCCGTGGCATCCGGCGAGATGGTGGGAACCGTCTACAACGACAAGGAAGGGCAGGCGCAGGCAATGCTCGATCTTGCCTACACGCTCTCCGTGGGGGATACGTTAGACGACCTCAATCTGGAGAACGGAAAATACATCAGACTTCCATATTCCAAGGTCGGACCGGAAGATGTGAAAAATTATATGAAATAAAATACAGGAAAGTATAAGCAGAAAACAGCCGCGCAGAGTGTGTAAAACATTCTGTGCGGCTGTTTTTTATGTCTGCAGATAGGTCTCGCCGTTCTCGATCATCTGGCAGAAGGTATCGGTCATGACTTTGCGGAACGGGGCAAACTCGTCCGCCAGGTCAAAGAGCGCCGGGTAATCTCTGGTCACCAGAAGGATCTCTGCGGCGAGCTTTTCCGCCACCTTGGCGTCCTTGATCGGCACAAAGCCAAAGAGCGTCGAACAGTAGGCTTTGCTTCCGGTGCAGGAGGAGATGAGTCCCCGAGCGAAATCCTGCCACTCCTCGATGAGAACCGCATCCGCAGATTCGGGAAGCGGATGTTCGGGGGAGAGACACAGATCATTCATGTAGGCGAGCAGTTCTTTTTTCTGACGCTTTTTCTGGAAAAAAGAGACGCCTGCGGCTGCGGAAGCCTTAATCATGGTCCAGGCGCGGAAAAAGCTGTCCACGCTACCGTCTTTATTTTCTGAAAAAAAGCGCCGTTCGCAGAGCATTTCCCGGTAAGGGTCTGTGGAAACGGCAAAGCCCTCGGATTTTGCGCGCTCGAGGTGTTCACGCCGCAGCGCGCCGGTGGGAATGTCGTAGTAGCGCGCGGGCCAGTCTTTGGTGTAGTCGGTGGTGTCTTCTTTTTGATTTTTCAGGAGCATGAATGAGGTTCCTTCTTTCGCTGTTGTATGAGCTAAGTATAGCATACCCGGCGGGAAAACAGAATCCCCTCTGGACTTTTTTCACGTATCATAGTATAGTAAACACGTTGAACCTTGATAACTGCATAAGGGGAACGTTATATGTTCAGATACGCAATCTGATCTGTACCGTAATCCACAGAGATTCCCTAAGCGCCATGCACCTGCCCTGGCAGGTTAACGAGGAGAAAGGTGATCGAAAATTCGGCGGATGCCTTTCCGCACCGTTCCAGTGCGAGA
>SFNH01000038.1 GCA_004554205.1 Clostridium sp. | reverse complement strand
GAAAAGGAGACAGTCAATATGAAATATGTTTGTGATGTATGCGGTTGGGAGTATGATGAGGAGAAGGGATATCCCGATGGAGGTATCGCTCCGGGAACGAAGTGGGAGGATGTACCGGAGGATTTTGAGTGCCCGCTTTGCTTTGTAGGAAAGGATCAGTTCTCCGAGGCTTAAAGGGAAGCAATATGTTGGATCAATTTTCAAGAACACAGCTCTTGCTTGGCAGAGAGGGAATGCAGGCGCTTAAAAATTCCAGAGTAGCCGTCTTCGGTATAGGCGGCGTCGGCGGATATGCGGTGGAGGCTCTGGCGCGGAGCGGAGTGGGCGCGCTGGATCTGATTGATGACGACAAGGTATGCCTTACAAATTTAAACCGTCAGATCATTGCGACGAGAAAGACAGTCGGCAAATATAAGGTCGATGTGATGAGAGAGCGGATTCTGGAGATCAATCCTGACGCCGCCGTTCATGTGCACAAGTGCTTTTTCCTCCCGGAGACGAAGGGTGAATTTGATTTTTCCCGGTATTCCTATGTGATCGACGCCGTGGATACCGTGACCGCAAAGATAGAACTTGTGCTGGAAGCGCAGAAAGCCGGGGTTCCCATCATAAGCTGCATGGGCGCCGGAAATAAGCTTGATCCCACCTGTTTCGAGGTTGCCGATATTTACAGGACATCGGTCTGCCCGCTTGCGAGAGTCATGCGCAGGGAATTAAAAAAGCGCGGCGTAAAGCGCTTAAAGGTGGTCTATTCAAAAGAAAAGCCGACGCGCCCCATTGAGGACATGGCGATAAGCTGCAGGGCGAATTGCATCTGTCCTCCCGGGGCTGAGCACAAGTGCACGGAGCGCAGGGACATTCCCGGCTCCACTGCGTTCGTCCCCGCCGTGGCTGGGCTTATCCTTGCCGGGGAAGTGTTAAGAGATCTGGCTTTCGGCGGCGTGCCCGAAGGCAGTGTGCGATGATGAAAGGGGAGCAGGAGATGACAGAGGACATTGTGTGCGCCGCTGATGTGGAAAAGAGTATCCGGAAACGTTTTCACAAGGAGCTTTTTTCCAAATTCGCCCGCGCGATCAATGAATACCGCCTCATCGAGGAGAACGACCGGATCGCAGTCTGTATCTCCGGCGGGAAGGATTCCATGCTGATGGCGAAGCTCTTTCAGGAGTTAAAACGCCACGACAAGTTTCCGTTTGAGCTTGAGTTTCTGGTGATGGATCCCGGCTACACGGAGGAAAACCGCCGGATGATAGAGGACAATGCGAAGCTTTTAGATATCCCGATCACCGTATTTGAGTCGGATATTTTTGAGTCGGTTTATCATGTGGAGAAATCGCCCTGTTATCTCTGCGCCAGGATGCGCAGGGGCCATCTCTACAGCAGGGCGAGGGAACTCGGCTGCAATAAGATCGCGCTGGGGCATCACTATGACGATGTGATCGAGACGATCCTGATGGGGATGCTCTACGGCGGGCAGATCCAGACCATGATGCCGAAGCTTCACAGCACGAACTTTGAGGGGATGGAGCTTATTCGCCCCCTGTATCTGATCCGCGAGGATGACATCAGGCGCTGGCGCGACTACAATCACCTGCATTTTATCCAGTGTGCCTGCCGCTTTACCGAGACGTGCGCCACCTTTCGTCCGGACGGGAGCAATGTCTCCAAACGCATGGAGATAAAGAATCTGATCGCCGAGATGAAGAAGGTAAACCCCTTCGTGGAGAGCAATATTTTCAAAAGCGTGGAAAATGTAAATCTGGACACGGTGATCGCCTATAAGGAAAACGGCATACGCCATCACTTTCTGGATAATCATCTTTAAATGACATAGTCATCCCCCGGCTCATCCGGGCGCATCAGATCCGCGAGCGTATAGCTGTCCAGGTATTCATTGATCAGTTTGTTTAAGCCCTCCCACATGGGGAGCGTCCTGCAGGCGCTTCTTTTGGGGCAGGGCTCCTGCCACTCATCAAGGCAGGAGACGGGCGAGAGTGACCCTTCCGTCACCCGCAGGATGCTGCCCACGGTGTACTGCTCCGGCGCTTTTGTGAGCCGGTATCCGCCGCCCTTGCCGCGGACGCCCGATAAAAATTTATTTCTCACAAGAAGTTTGATGATCCCCTCTAAATATTTTTCGGATATTTCCTGACGTCTGGCTGTATCCTTTAAAGGGATATGGCCCTCTGACTGATGCTCCGCCAGATCGATCATGATGCGGAGCGCATAGCGCCCCTTTGTTGAAACCAGCATGGAATTTTCCTCCGTTTTTTAATAAACCTATTATACAACAGGGGAAATAGGAAAATCAAGCAAAAAAGCGTTGACAAATTTGCTTGCATGGAATATAATCCCAATAAACATACAAGAAAGGTAGGTAATAGATATGGGAAAAGTATTTACCTCTGCCGACCAACTGATCGGAAAGACTCCGCTTCTTGAGCTCGTACATATTGAAAAGGAGGAGGGGCTTAAGGCGCGTGTCCTCGGAAAGCTGGAGTACTTTAATCCGGCGGGTTCCGTGAAGGACAGGATCGCAAAGGCGATGATCGACGACGCGGAGAAGAAGGGGCTCTTAAAGCCGGGCTCCGTCATCATTGAGCCGACCTCGGGCAATACCGGAATCGGGCTGGCGTCCGTGGCGGCGGCCAGGGGATACCGCATCATCATCGTGATGCCGGAGACCATGAGCGTGGAGCGCCGCCAGCTTATGAAGGCATACGGTGCAGAGCTTGTGCTCACCGAGGGCGCAAAGGGAATGAAGGGCGCGATCGCAAAGGCGGATGAGCTGGCAAAGGAGATTCCGGGCAGCTTTATCCCCGGGCAGTTTGTCAATCCGGCAAACCCCGAGGTTCACCGCACAACGACCGGGCCGGAGATCTGGGAGGATCTTGACGGGAAGATTGACATCTTTGTAGCAGGCGTCGGCACAGGCGGCACAGTGACCGGCGTAGGCACATACTTAAAGAGCATGAAGCCGGGCGTGAAGGTCGTGGCCGTGGAGCCGTCAGACTCCCCGGTACTCAGCAAGGGGACTCCCGGCTCCCACAAGATTCAGGGGATCGGCGCGGGCTTTGTCCCGGATGTGCTTGACACGAAGATTTATGATGAGATCATTACCGTGGAGAATGAAGCCGCGTTTGAGACTGGAAGAAAGGTCGGAAGAAGCGAGGGCGTGCTGGTGGGCATCTCCTCCGGCGCCGCGGTGTGGGCAGCCATCGAGCTTGCGAAGCGGCCGGAAAACGCGGGAAAGACCATTGTTGCGCTCCTTCCCGATACCGGAGACCGGTATCTCTCCACGCCGCTGTTTGCGGAGTGATATAAATCTGCCGCAACGGATTCAGGACCCGGTATCATCCGGGTCATGTTTTTGTTTCATAGGAAAGTTCGTCGCAAACTCGCTTCGCTCGGACAGTGCGCTTTGTGGCGGCAGCTAGCGCAGACCTCGCTACGGAAGCCTCGCTATCGTCACCGGGTCTGTCTTCCGGGGCCTTGCGGCTGATATTGTCCAGCCCCGAGGGAGCGGAAAAAACTTTATCGTGAGGGAGGCCGGTGAACACTTTTGCGAGCCATGCGAGCAAAAGTTTTACATCCGGCGACCGAACAAAAACGAAAACGCCGCCCGCGACCGAGGTGAGCAGCATAGCTGAACTATTACGGGAGTTCCGCAAGCGGAGCTCTTTTTTCTGTACTTTACCGAAGAACTGTGTTATACTTATATCAATCAATCCAAAAGGAGGATATGTAAAAGATGGAGATTACAAACGATATCAGATATGTTGGAGTCAATGACCACGATATCGACTTATTTGAGGGTCAGTATGTTGTCCCGAACGGGATGGCGTACAATTCCTACCTGATCCTGGATCA
The DNA here is from genome assembly GCA_004554205.1 of Clostridium sp. GTDB lineage: Bacteria > Bacillota > Clostridia > Lachnospirales > Lachnospiraceae > Brotaphodocola. The sequence goes on along the minus strand of SFNH01000038.1, from coordinate 14,276 downwards.
GAAGACCGCGGTTATGGATACGGTAGACGCGCGTTTCAAGCATGAGTGGCTCGACAAGATCGGCGGAGAGCTCGGCGACCGCCAGCCGGACTATCTGATCGTGCAGCATATGGAGCCGGATCATTCCGCCAATATCGCCGACTTTATGAAGCTCTATCCCGATACCACCATCGTCGCCAGTGAGAAGGCATTTACCATGATGCGGCAGTTCTTCGGCAAGGATTTTGAGGACAGGCGTATCGTGGTAAAGGAGGGGGACACCCTCGCTCTCGGCAGACACACTCTGACGTTTGTTGGTGCGCCGATGGTACACTGGCCGGAGGTGCTTGTGACCTACGATGCGCTTGACAAGGTTTTATTCTCGGCAGACGGGTTCGGCAAATTTGGCGCCCTTGATGTCGAGGAGGAGTGGGACTGCGAGGCGCGCCGCTACTATTTCGGCATCGTGGGAAAGTACGGCGCCCAGGTGCAGAATCTCTTAAAGAAGGCTGCGGAGCTTGATATCCGGACGATCTGTCCGCTTCACGGGCCGGTATTAAAGGAGAACCTGGAGCACTATATCAAACTGTATAAAACATGGTCCTCCTACCTCGCGGAGTCTGAGGGGATCGTGATCGCCTACACCTCGATCTACGGCCACACAAAGCAGGCGGTTGAGCTCCTCGCAGAGAAGCTCCGCGTGAAGGGCTGCCCGAAGGTTGTTGTGCACGACCTTGCCCGCACCGACATGGCCGAGGCCGTGGAGGACGCGTTCCGATACAACAAGCTGATCCTCGCGACCACCACCTACAACGCCGATATCTTCCCGTTTATGCGTGACTTTATCGAGCACCTGACCGAGAGAGGTTACCAGAACCGCACCGTCGCATTGATCGAGAACGGCTCCTGGGCGCCGCTTGCGGCGAAAGTGATGAAGGAGATGTTTGAGGGAAGCAAAAAGCTGACCTTCGCGAACACCTCCGTCCGCATCATGTCGGCGTTAAATGACGAGAGCCGCGAAAAGCTGGACATGCTGGCGGATGAACTCTGCCGCGACTACATTGCACAGCACGCGGAGACCGCGAACAAAAACGATCTGTCGGCGCTGTTTAATATCGGCTACGGCCTGTATGTGGTGACCTCCAATGACGGCAAGAAGGACAACGGCCTGATCGTCAATACCGTGACACAGGTCACCAACACTCCGAACCGCATTGCGGTTACGATCAACAAGGCAAACTACTCCCACCATGTGATCAAACAGACCGGCATTATGAATATCAACTGCCTGTCCACGGATGCGCCGTTCCTCGTATTTGAGGCCTTCGGCTTCCGGAGCGGAAGGAATGTGGACAAGTTTGCAAACTGCAAGCCGATGCGCTCCGACAACGGGCTGGTATTCCTGCCAAAGTATATCAATTCCTTCATGTCGCTGAAGGTGGAGCAGTATATCGACCTCGATACGCACGGTATGTTCATCTGCAGCATTACCGAGTCGAGAGTGATCTCCTCCGTGGAGACAATGACGTACACCTACTACCAGAACAATGTCAAGCCGAAGCCGGCGACCGAGGGCAAGAAGGGCTTTGTCTGCGTGGTGTGCGGCTATATCTATGAGGGAGACGTGCTCCCTGACGACTTTATCTGCCCGCTCTGTAAGCATGGCGTCGCTGACTTCGTGCCGATCGAGTGATAAAAGGGAGCCTGGGAGTTTCCGATGGAGACGAGGGTATATTTTATGGATATGACCCTTCCGGCGGGTCTGACAGCCGCACAGGCGCTTTCCACCGCAAGGCGGCTGTCTTTATCGCGCCGGGAGAAGATTGGGAAGTTTAAATATGAACAGGACAAGCTGCTTTGTCTCGGCGCGGGACTTCTCCTGGAATATGGGCTGAAGCGCTATGGCCTCACCGAGCGGGAAGCAGCGTTCTCTTATGGAGAGCATGGAAAGCCCTATCTTGCGGATTACCCCGGGATCCGGTTTAACCTGTCCCACTCGGGCAATATGGTGATGGCGGCGTTTTCCGGCAGTGAGGTCGGTTGTGACATAGAAAGACAGACCCCCGCAAGGATGGATGTGGCGGAGCGCTTTTTTGCAAAGAAGGAGTTTACGGCTCTTAAAAACGCCGCCTCGGATAAGGAGCGGGATATGATGTTTGGCCGTCTCTGGGTCTTAAAGGAGAGCTTCTTAAAGGCGACGGGGGAGGGGCTAACCCTTCCTATGGACAGCTTTTGCTTCTCTCCGGGAGACAGGACGGTTGTGGAACTGTCAGAAACGGCTGTGGAACGAACCGGAAAAGAGGCAGACAGCTACTGCTTTACAGAATACGCGCTGCCCGGATATCATGCGGCAGTCTGCCTGGATGCCGGAACAGGCGATGCAGAGAGAACTGTTTTTTGCTCTTTTCAAAATCTGCAAGATATGGTATGATGTCTCTAAACAATGTGCAGTACAATAAAGGAGCATTTGATCCCATGGATATGAAACGAGTGTTTTTAAAGCTGAGCGGCGAGGCCCTCGCCGGTCCGAAAAAGACGGGATTTGACGAGGATACCGTAAAGGAAGTGGCAAGACAGGTGAAGCTTTCCGTGGATGCGGGCGTACAGGTCGGCATTGTCATCGGCGGCGGGAATTTCTGGCGGGGACGCACAAGCGACGCCATCGAGCGGACCAAAGCGGATCAGATCGGGATGCTCGCCACGGTGATGAACTGCATCTATGTGTCCGAGATCTTCCGCAATGCGGGGATGGACACCGCGATCCTCACCCCCTTTGCCTGCGGCACGATGACGAAGCTGTTCTCTAAGGACCGTGCAAATAAATACTTTAACGAGGGCAAGGTCGTATTCTTCGCGGGCGGCACAGGGCATCCGTACTTTTCCACTGACACCGGCATCACCCTGCGCGCGGTGGAGATGGACGCGGACTGCATTCTGCTCGCCAAGTCCATCGACGGCGTGTACGACAGCGACCCGGCGATGAACCCGGCGGCGAAGCGCTATGACACCATCAGCATTCAGGAAGTGATAGACAAGAAGCTTGCCGTAGTCGATCTGACCGCTTCCATCATGTGCATGGAGCACAGAATGCCCATGGCAGTATTTGATCTGAATGAAAAAGACAGCATTGCGAATGCGATGCGGGGGAAAATAAACGGCACGATCGTGACCGTGGACTAACAGGAGGGTATCATGCAGGAACAGTTGAAGGCATATGAGACGAAGATGGAGAAATCCCTGGACGTACTCCTTGACGAGTTTTCGTCCATCCGCGCGGGACGTGCGAATCCGCATGTCCTCGATAAATTGAAGGTGGATTACTACGGCACTCCGACCCCGATCCAGCAGGTGGGGAATATAAACGTCCCGGAGGCGCGCATGATCGTGATCCAGCCGTGGGAGAAATCTCTGTTAAAGGCGATCGAGAAAGCGATCCTGACTTCTGATCTCGGCATCAATCCCACCAATGACGGCAACGCGATCCGTCTCGTATTCCCGGAGCTTACCGAGGAACGCAGAAAAGAGCTCGCAAAGGACGTCAAGAAAAAGGGCGAGGCAACGAAGGTCGCTGTCAGAAATATCCGCCGTGACGCCAACGACGCGTTCAAGAAGTCGGAGAAGGCAGGAGAGATGTCTGAGGATGATCTAAAGGCAGCCGAGGAGGACATTCAGAAGCTCACCGACAAGATGATCGATAAGATCGACCGCGCGATCGACGCTAAGACGAAGGAAATCATGACCGTTTAGACAGAATACTATGCAGTGTGAAGAGGGGCAGGGGGAGATTTAAGTCCCCCTGTCATCTTTTTAGACCGGAGGAAGGCGCTTTTTTGGATTTGCGTTTCTTATTTCATAGGAAAGTTCGTCCTATGAAACAAAAACGCTTCGCTTAGGATGCGCACTCCGCGCTTAGGAAACAGGCTGCTGACGCAGCCGCGCTCCGGCGCGAGAGTTCCGCGAACGGAACTCTTTTTTACAGGAGGGAGATTATGTCTGACACGCTTGAGGGAATGGTGATCCCGAAGCACATCGCGTTAATATTAGACGGCAACGGGCGTTGGGCGAAGAAGCGGGGGCTGCCGCGTACCATGGGGCACAAGGAGGGCTGCGTGACTGTGGAGAAAACCGTGGAGCTTGCCGCACGCATGGGTGTGGAATACCTGACGGTATACGGCTTCTCCACCGAGAACTGGAAGCGCTCCGCCGAGGAGGTCGGCGCCCTGATGCAGCTTTTCCGCTACTATATGGTCCGGCTTTTAAAGATCGCTTCCGCAAATAATGTCCGCGTGAAGATGATCGGGGACCGCACCCGGTTTGACCGGGATATCATTGACGGGATAGACAGGCTGGAAGCCGATACGAGGGACAACACGGGGCTTACGTTTGTGATCGCCGTCAACTACGGCGGCCGGGACGAGATCGCGCGCGCCGCGAAACGACTGGCGGCGGACTGCGCGGCAGGAAGACAGGATGCGGACACGATCACGGAGGAGGTGTTTGCCTCCTACCTGGATACGGCGGGGATTCCCGATCCGGATCTCCTCATACGCACCAGCGGGGAGCTTAGGCTGTCCAATTATCTTTTATGGCAGCTTGCTTACACGGAGCTTTATGTTACGGACTGCCTGTGGCCGGATTTTGACAAAGCGGAGCTTGAAAAGGCGGTCATTGCCTACAATAAGCGCGACCGGAGGTACGGCGGCGTCAAGTAGATGAAGGAGGACCGTGATGTTTACGAAACGGCTGGTAAGTGGTATTATTCTTGTGATTCTTGCTATCATAATAGTGGGCAGAGGAGGAATGCTCCTCTACGCGACGACGGCGGCGATCTCCCTGATCGGGCTTTTTGAGCTCTACCGTGTTATGAAGATTGAGCGAAAGGCGCTCGGCGTTGTGGGGTATCTGACTGCCATCGCCTATTATGGCCTTGTCTGGTATGACGGGCACCAGTATGTGACCCTGATGGCGATCGCGGCGCTCATGATTCTCATGGGTCTCTATGTGTTTACCTTCCCGAAGTACAGAACCGAAGAGGTGGCAGTGGCGTTTTTCGGCGTGTTCTATGTAGCTGTGATGCTCTCCTATCTCTATCAGGTGCGCGCCATGGCAGACGGCAGATATCTGGTGTGGCTGATCTTCATCAGCTCCTGGGGCTGCGATACGAGCGCCTACTGCGTCGGTATGCTGATCGGCAGACACAAGCTCGCCCCTGACTTAAGTCCAAAAAAATCCATCGAGGGCGCTGTGGGCGGCGTCGCGGGCGCGGCGCTCCTCGGCTATCTGTTCGCATCGGTATTCGGCGGAAATATGGAGGAGGTCACCAATCCTCATACAGCCTGCGCCATTGCCTGCGCGATCGCGGCAGTGATCTCCCAGGTCGGCGATCTTGCGGCCTCGGCGATCAAGCGGAACCACGGAATCAAGGATTACGGCACACTGATCCCCGGGCACGGAGGGATACTCGACCGGTTTGACAGTATGCTGTTTACGGCGCCCGCCATATTCTTTGCGCTGACTTTCCTGCGATAAGATAAGGAGAACGATACCTATGAAAAAAATAGCAATTTTAGGCTCCACCGGCTCCATCGGCACACAGACGCTTGAGGTCGTGGAGAACAACCGCGATATACAGGTGACAGCGCTTGCGGCCGGGAGCAATACCACGCTCCTGGAGGAACAGATCCGGAAATTTTATCCGGCGCTTGTCTGCGTGTGGGATGAAAAAAGGGCGGGAGAGTTAAAGGCCTCCGTTCGGGACTTAAGCGTGCGGGTGGTATCCGGCATGGAGGGGCTTTTGGAGGTTGCCACGCAGCCGCAGTCGGAGCTTCTCGTGACGGCGCTCGTCGGCATGATCGGTATTCGCCCCACGATCGCGGCCATGGAAGCGGGCAAGGACATCGCGCTTGCCAACAAGGAGACGCTCGTGACGGCGGGACATATCATCATGCCGTTGGCAAAAAAAACCGGCGTTAAGATCCTTCCTGTGGACAGCGAGCACAGCGCGATCTTCCAGAGCTTAAACGGCGAGGATAAGCGGAGCATACACAAGATCTTGCTTACTGCGTCCGGCGGGCCGTTCCGGGGATTTACGAGAGAGCAGCTTGAAAAGGTAAAGCTTGAGGACGCCTTAAAGCACCCCAACTGGGCAATGGGCAAAAAGATCACGATTGATTCATCCACAATGGTCAATAAGGGCCTGGAGGTGATGGAGGCGAGATGGCTCTTTGGCGTCAGGATGGACCAGGTGCAGGTGGTGGTGCAGCCGCAGAGCGTGATCCATTCCATGGTGGAATTTGAGGACGGCGCGGTGATCGCGCAGCTCGGGACGCCGGATATGAAGCTGCCGATCCAGTACGCGCTCACCTACCCGGATCGCCGTTTTTTGCCGGGCGAACGCCTTGATTTTGCAAAGCTTAGGCAGATCACCTTTGAAGAACCGGATATGGAGGTATTTAAGGGTCTTAAGCTTGCGTACGACGCCGGAGCGCGCGGTGGCTCCCTGCCGACGGTGTATAACGCGGCGAATGAGTGCGCCGTGGGGAAGTTCCTCCGGGGAGAGATCTCTTATCCGACGATCGTTGACATGATCGAGGGCGCGATGGAGAACCATAAAATTGTGGAAGATCCTAACGTGAACCAGATATTGGAAACGGAGCGGGAGACTTATGATTATATAGAAAGCAGGTGGTAGATTGCTGAATATTCTGGCGGCGGTATTGCTCTTTGGCTTTATCGTACTGGTACATGAATTCGGACATTTTCTGCTGGCAAAGCGAAACGGGATCGGCGTGGTGGAGTTTTCCGTCGGCATGGGCCCGCGCCTTTTCAGCTTTACAAAAGGGGAGACCCGCTACTCCATTAAAGCACTGCCCTTCGGCGGTTCCTGCATGATGCTGGGCGAGGATGCGTCGAGCCCTGAGCCCAATTCGTTCTATGCGAAGCCTGTGCTTTCCCGCATCGCCGTGATCGCGGCAGGCCCGCTGTTTAATTTTATCCTGGCGTTTCTCTTTGCCATGGTGATCGTGGCGCAGGTGGGGCATGACAGCCCGGTTCTCTACGGAGTTGTGTACGGCTCCCCGGCATACGAGGCGGGGCTTCAGGCAGGCGATAAGATTACCGGGATCAACAACCGGAAGATCACGGCATACCGGGACGTGATGCTTTATACTTACACCCATCCGGGAGAAAGCCTGACGGTAAACTACGAGAGACCTGTCGGAGATACGGTTAAAAAGCGGACGGCAGTGCTGACACCCGTTTTTGACGAGGAATACCAGTCCTACATGATGGGCGTGCAGTTTTACGGTTATCAGAAGGTGAACAATTTAAGCCAGCTTTTGCGCTACAGCGCATATGAAGTCAAATACTGCATTGTATCAACATTTGAGAGCATCGGCATGATGTTTCGCAGGCAGATACGGCTCGATGAGGCGGTGACAGGGCCGGTAGGCATTGTGAGCATGGTGGGCGAGACCGTGCAGCAGGGACGCGAGGCGGGGTGGAGAGCTGTCCTCATCATCCTGTCCAACTGGATACTGCTTTTAAGCTCAAGCCTCGGCATCATGAATCTGCTGCCGATTCCGGCGCTTGATGGCGGACGCCTTTTATTCCTGCTCGTTGAACTTGTGCGCGGAAAACCCATTGACCCGGAAAAAGAGGGGATGGTACACATGGCAGGCATGATGTTTTTGATGGTGCTCATGGTACTGATCCTGTTTAACGATATCCGCAGACTTTTATAGGAAAGGCATGAGAGGGGAACTTTGTGATGGAGAGAATGAAGACGAAAGAGATCCGCATCGGAGACAGGGTGATCGGCAGCGGAAATCCGATCCTAATCCAGTCCATGTGCAACACGAGGACAGAGGACGCGGAGGCGACCGTCCGTCAGATACTTGAGCTCGAGCAGGCGGGCTGTGATATTATCCGCGTCGCTGTGCCGACGATGGAGGCGGCGCAGAGCCTTACACAGATAAAAAAGCAGATTCATATTCCTCTTGTGGCGGACATCCACTTTGACTACCGGCTGGCGATCGCCGCGATTGAATGCGGCGCGGACAAAATCCGCATCAATCCGGGCAATATCGGAGCGTCGGAACGTGTGCAGGCCGTGGTGGATAAGGCGAAGGAGCATGATATTCCCATCCGCGTGGGCGTCAACAGCGGTTCCCTGGAAAAGCCGCTGATCGAGAAATACGGCGGCGTGACGGCGGAGGGACTCGTCGAGAGCGCCTTAAATAAGGTCTCCATGATCGAGCGCATGGGCTATGACAAGCTGGTGATCAGCATCAAGTCCTCCAATGTGATGATGTGCGTGAAAGCCCATGAGCTTATCAGCGCAAAGACCGATTATCCGCTGCATGTGGGAATCACGGAGGCGGGTACGCTCACAGCCGGGAATATCAAGTCTGCCGTAGGTCTTGGCATTATCTTATATCAGGGAATCGGCGATACGATCCGCGTCTCCTTAACCGGCGATCCTCTTGAGGAGATCAAGTCGGCAAAGCTGATCCTTCGCGCGCTCGGGCTTAGGAAGGGCGGCGTCGAGGTCGTATCCTGCCCCACCTGCGGGCGGACGAAGATCGACCTGATCGGGCTGGCAGACCGGGTGGAAAACATGGTGGCGGAATTTGACGATCTGGATGTGAAGGTCGCGGTCATGGGCTGCGTGGTAAACGGCCCCGGCGAGGCGAGGGAGGCGGATCTCGGCATTGCCGGCGGCATCGGCGAGGGACTTCTGATAAAAAAGGGCGAGGTGATTCGCAAGCTCCCGGAGAGCGAGCTTTTGCCGGCGCTCCGTGAAGAGCTTGTGAAACTGTCGAAAGAGCAGGGAAAGTAAGAGGACGATGAAACCATTTTTAGAGGTATTTCCTGGATTACATATGACGGAGCAGATGAGGGAGCTTTTAAACCTGGTGGAGGTGGAGCGCGTCTCCATGACCAGGGACAGGAGCTCTGTTCGTGTTTTTATCGTAAGTCCGCGCCTGATCGACAAGCGCAATATCTGGGATCTGGAGCGTGGGATCTGCGAACAGCTCTTCCCCGGGAAACGGATCACAGTCAGACTATTTGAAAAATACCGGCTTTCCGGTCAGTACACGCCGGAGAAGCTCCTCAAGGTGTACCGGGACAGCCTCCTTGCGGAACTTAAAAGCTACAGCATCATAGAGTACGCGATCTTCCGCAAGGCACAGTGCAGCTTCCCGCGCCCGGACGTCCTCCACATGACGGTGGAGGATACCATGGTCAACAGGGATAAGGCAGGCGAGCTGAAACGTGTGCTCGAAAAGGTCTTTCACGAGCGCTGCGGTCTGCCGGTGGAGGTGGAGTACGAGTATGTGCCGCCGGTTCGGACAAAGGCTTCGGCTGCGGGGCAGCTTAAGGAAAAAATTGAGGCGCCGCGTATAACGGGGCAGGCGGAGACTTCCACCATGCCGCGTGGAGGCAGGAAGGAGTCGAAGAAAAATGAGTGGAGCGCGGGCGGCGGGCGCAGAAAGTCTGATAATCCAGACCTGCTCTACGGGCGCGATTTTGAGGACGACTTCATTGAGATTGAAAAGATAGAGGGCGAGATCGGGGAGGTCACGATCCGCGGCAAGATCTTGGGCAAAGACAGCCGTCCGCTGCGGAGCGGAAAGACCATCATAATCTTTCATATTACGGACTTTACGGACACCATCACGGTAAAGATTTTTGCAAATGAGGATACCTTCGATGAACTCGATCGGGCAGTCACTGAAGGCAGCTTTATCCGACTGCGCGGTATGACGACCATCGACCGGTTTGACGGCGAGCTGACCATCGGCTCAGTGCGCGGTATCAAGAAATCGGAGGATTTTACCTGCAAGCGGATGGACAACAGTCCGGTCAAGCGGGTGGAGCTCCACTGCCACACGAAGATGAGCGATATGGACGGGGTATCCGAGGTCGCGGATATTGTGAAGCGGGCGAAGGCCTGGGGGATGCCCGCGATCGCGGTGACGGATCACGGCTGTGTCCAGGCATTCCCGGATGCCAGCCACGCGCTGGATAAAAACGACGAATTCAAGGTAATCTATGGGGTGGAGGGGTATCTCGTAGACGACTTAAAGGAGCTGGTGGAGAACGCGAAAGGTCAGACCTTTTCAGATCCTTTTGTGGTGTTTGATATCGAGACCACCGGATTTTCCCCGGAAAAGAACAGGATCATCGAGATCGGCGCGGTGAAGGTGGAAAACGGCGTCATTACCGACAGGTTCAGCACCTTTGTCAATCCTGATGTGCCGATCCCGTTTGAGATTGAGAATCTTACGGGCATCAATGACAACATGGTGCTTGACGCGGAGAAGATTGAAGCGGTGCTGCCGAAGTTCTTAAGCTTCTGCGAGGGCTGCGCTCTTGTGGCGCACAACGCCTCGTTTGACGTGAGTTTTATCTCTTATCAGGCGAAGGCGCAGGGGCTTTCCTTTGACCCGACCGTGCTTGACACGGTGGCGATGGCAAGGCATCTTCTGCCAAATTTAAACCGCTTTAAGCTTGACACAGTGGCGAAGGCGCTTGATATCTCTCTTGAGAATCATCACCGGGCGGTGGACGACGCGGGCGCGACAGCGGAGATCTTCATAAAATTTGTGGAGATGCTGCGCGACCGGGGCGTGGAAAATCTCGACCAGCTAAATGACATGAGCGCCTTAAGCGCGGATATGGTGAAGAAGCTTCCGACCTATCATGTCATTATCCTCGCGAAGAATGAGATCGGACGGATCAATCTGTACCGCCTCATTTCCTGGTCGCACATCGACTACTATGCGAAGCGCCCGAGGATTCCGAAGAGCGTTTTAAATCAGTACCGGGAGGGGCTTTTGATCGGCTCGGCCTGCGAGGCGGGAGAGCTCTATCAGGCGATGCTTAGGGGACTGCCGGAGGCGGAGCTTATGAAGCTGGCGAAGTTTTATGATTTCCTGGAGATCCAGCCTCTCGCAAACAACGCCTTTTTGCTGCGGGACGAAAAGAGCAGCGTCCATTCATGGGACGATCTAAAGGACTTAAACCGCAGGATCGTGAAGATGGGAGAGGAGCTTTTAAAGCCGGTCTGCGCGACCTGTGACGTGCATTTTTTGAACCCGGAGGACGAGATCTACCGGAGAATCCTTATGGCGGGGCAGGGCTTTGCCGACGCGGATGAGCAGCCACCGCTTTTTTTGAGAACCACGGAGGAGATGTTAAAGGAATTTGATTATCTGGGGCCAGACAAGGCGGAGGAGGTCGTCATCACCAACACCCGCATGATCGCGGATATGTGCGAGCGAATCTCGCCGGTGCGCCCGGACAAGTGTCCTCCGGTCATTGAAAACTCCGATGAAACCTTAAGAAAAATCTGCTATGACCGCGCGCATGAGATGTACGGCGATGATCTGCCGGAGATTGTTAAGGAGCGGCTGGAGCGGGAGTTAAACTCCATCATCTCCAACGGCTTTGCCGTGATGTATATTATCGCGCAGAAGCTGGTGTGGAAGTCGAATGAGGACGGATACCTGGTAGGCTCCCGCGGCTCGGTAGGATCCTCCTTCGTGGCGGCGATGGCCGGGATCACGGAGGTGAATTCCCTAAGTCCCCATTATTACTGTCCGCACTGTCACTACTATGACTTTGATTCCGATGAGGTGAAGAAGTTCGGCGGCATGGCGGGCTGCGATATGCCGGATAAGGCCTGTCCGAAGTGCGGCAAGCCGCTCACCAAGGCGGGCTTTGACATCCCGTTTGAGACGTTCCTCGGCTTTAAGGGCGACAAGGAGCCGGATATCGACTTAAACTTTTCAGGAGAATACCAGAGCAAGGCGCACGATTACACGGAGGTCATATTCGGGAAAGGACAGACCTTCCGGGCGGGGACTATCGGCACCCTGGCGGATAAGACAGCGTTTGGCTTTGTGAAGCGCTACTACGAGGAGCGGGGGATTCACAAGCGCAACTGCGAGATCGACCGGATCGTGCAGGGCTGCGTGGGCGTGCGGCGGACTACAGGACAGCATCCGGGAGGCATTGTCGTGCTGCCGATCGGCGAGGAAATTTATTCCTTTACGCCGGTGCAGCGGCCGGCAAACGATATGACTACAAAGACGGTGACGACCCACTTTGACTATCACTCCATCGACCACAATCTGCTGAAGCTGGATATTCTCGGGCACGATGATCCGACGATGATCCGAATGCTTCAGGATCTTACGGGGCTTGACCCGGCGACGGATATTCCGCTCGATTGCCCGGAGGTGATGTCCCTGTTCCAGAACACGTCGGCGCTCGGGCTGACGCCGGAGGATATCGGCGGGTGTAAGCTCGGGGCGCTCGGAATCCCGGAGTTCGGGACGGATTTTGCAATGCAGATGTTACTTGACGCGAAGCCGAAGTATTTTTCCGATCTGGTGCGGATTTCCGGTCTGTCCCACGGAACGGATGTGTGGATCGGCAATGCGAAGGACCTGATCTTAAGCGGGCAGGCGACGATCCAGACGGCGATCTGCTGCCGTGACGATATCATGGTGTACTTAATCCAGCAGGGGCTTGAGGAGGGCTTGTCCTTCACGATCATGGAGTCGGTGCGTAAGGGAAGGGGACTTAAGCCGGAATGGATTGAGGAGATGAAGAAGCACGGCGTTCCCGACTGGTATGTGGAGTCCTGCAAAAAGATCAAATATATGTTCCCGAAGGCACACGCGGCGGCATACGTTATGATGGCGTGGCGGATCGCCTACTGCAAGGTATTCTATCCGTTGGCCTACTACGCGGCGTATTTCAGTATCCGCGCCACCGGCTTTTCCTATGAGCTGATGTGTCAGGGCCGGGACAGGCTGGAATTTCACCTGGCGGATTACAGGAAGCGGGCGGATTCTCTCTCAAAGAAGGAGCAGGATACCCTGCGGGATATGCGGATCGTGCAGGAGATGTACGCGCGGGGCTACGAGTTTATGCCTATTGACATTTATAAGGCGAGCGCGGACCGTTTCCAGATCATCGACGGCAAGCTGATGCCGTCCCTATCGAGTATCGACGGTATGGGAGATAAGGCGGCGGAGGGCGTGGCATACGCGGCGGCGGAGGGACCGTTTTTGTCGAGGGAGGACTTTAGAAACCGCTCCAAGGTCAGCAAGACGCTGTGCGATCTGATGGCGGATTTGGGGCTTTTAGGCGATCTGCCGGAGAGCAATCAGCTGTCGCTGTTTGATTTTTGAAAGGAGAACGAACGGATATGAGCCTTTTGCCGGATCTGTTTTTTACATTTTTCAAAATAGGATTGTTTACCTTTGGCGGAGGCTATGCCATGCTTTCTCCGATTGAGAGTATCTGTGTGGAACGTAAAAAATGGATCACTCACGACGAGATGATGAATGTGACTGTCATTGCGGAATCTACACCGGGGCCGATTGCAATAAACTGTGCCAGTTTTGTCGGATACAGGCAGGCCGGCTTTGTCGGTTCGCTTGTGGCTACATTTGGCGTTGTGCTGCCGTCTTTCACAATTATTTATGTGATTTCCATGTTTTTGGATGACTTTTTGGAGCTGACGATCATCGCAAACGCCTTTAAAGGAATCAGGATCGCAGTTGGTATTCTGATTCTGAATGCGGCTGTAACGATGATAAAGAAAATGCAAAAAAAGTCTTTGCAGAGAGCAATTATGTTATGCTCTTTCGCGATTATGATGCTGGTAAATATCTTCTCATGGAATTTCTCGTCGATTCGTTTGATGCTTATAGTGGCGGTGGTAAGCCTGATGTTTTTTACTGTGAAGGGTTCGCCTGAACAGAAATGTGGAGGCGCTAAATGATCTGTCTCGATTTGTTTTTGGGCTTTTTGAAGGTTGGGTGTTTTACATTTGGCGGTGCGTACGGCTCGGTTCCACTGATTCGTGATGTGGTCTTATCTTCCGGATGGCTCAGTGAGGAAACATTGACATATATGATTGCGGTCAGCGAGAGCACCCCGGGGCCGATCATAGTAAATCTCGCCACTTATATCGGCAGTAATCAGGCGGGCTTTTTGGGGGCTGCTGTAGCTACGCTTGCAGTGGTGCTGCCGCCGTTTGTGATTATTCTGCTGGTAACTGCCCTGTTGAAAACAGCCTTGAATAATCAGTATGTCCAGGCGGTTTTGAAGGGACTGAAATCCTGCGTGACGGGCATTGTGCTGGCGACAGGCGCTTACATGATATTCAGCAATTGTCTGTCGATCGAACAGAGTATCAGCGTGCATATTCCTGCGATCGCGATCACGTTATTTTTGGGCGCAACAATGTTTACATACAGGCATATAGCTAAAAA
>SFNH01000167.1 GCA_004554205.1 Clostridium sp. | reverse complement strand
CAGACAATGGAAGCGGTATTTTGGCGAAAAGTTTTTCAAAAGCAGTCCTTCCTTTGACAAAGATTTTCCGGAAACAAACCTATAATCGATGTCACCCGCGAAAAATACCGGGACAGACCGGAGGCGGGAATGGAGGTAGGCGATGAAAAAAATGAATGCAAGACAAATGATACTCTGCATGGCAGGAAGTGTGATGTGCAGTGTGGGCGTGATGGGGTGCTACCCGCTGGTGCCGGCATATTTTGCGGCGTTGTATCTGGAGCGGGTCAGCGGACCGGTGCTGCTCGGCATGATGTACATAGGAATGTTCGTGTTTATGCCGACGGCGGCAGCGGTAAAGTATGCGGTGGCGCTTGTGGTGGTGATGGGAGCAATCCGGCTGGTGGAATGGGCAAACGAGGGCTGCCCTTCCTATATGGCGGGCAGTATGGCGGCGATTATTACGATGATTCTGTCGGTCGCGGGGGGGCTTCTGGAATGGAAGGATCAGCCGGGAATTCTGGCAGCGGCGCTGGAGGGCGCATTTATATTTGGAGCCGTGATTCTTTTTAACCGCGCCCTGCATATGATATTACACTGGGGAAGAAAGCCGAAGGTGCCGGAGCGGCCGGATGACGGGAGAGAGGAGCGGCTGATGGGGTACGCGGAAGCGTTTCAGGGATTGTCCCAGGTTTTTCACAGTATGAGTGCCGTAAATCCGAGCGGAACGGCGGAGGAGCTGGGGCAGATTCAGAACGAACTGACCGGAAAAATCTGTGCCTCGTGTGACGCGTGCGCAGTCTGCTGGGAGCGGGATCCCGCGCCCTTGTACGGCGCGTTGTCCGGAATACTTTCTTCTATCTGGAACGGGGAGACTCCCGGGGAGGAGAAAAAGCAGGAGCTTGCGCAGTATTGCAGGCACAGCGGCGATATGGTGGAGGAGGCGGTGCGCGTCTTTGAGCGCGTCAGCTTAAACCGGGCATGGTACCAGAGACTGGTGGAGAACCGGGAGGTGATAGCGGAACAGCTGGATGCGATGGCGTATATCATGCAGGACTGCGCCAGGGAGGAGAAAATTCTGGACGCGGGGAAGCGCCATGTCCTCTCGGAGATTCAATACCGGGCGAAGGAGCAGGGGATTGTGGTGGAGGAACTGCACCTGATCGAGGCGGTGGACGGCAGAATCCGGATCGACGCGGTGTTAAAAAGCCGGCTGGGAGGCTGTGTCGCGGTGAAGACGTTTCTGGCGCTCTCCGGCGCCGTGCTTGGAAAAAAGCTCCGGACAACCGCGGATGCGCGCACGTTTATCGCGAAGGAGCCGTTCCGGTTCCTGATCTACGAGGACACCGTATACCGGAGCGTGCAGGGAATTGCGCGGGTGAAGAAGGACGAGGCAAAAATCTCCGGCGACAACTTTTCCTTTCTGGAACTTGAGCGAGGGGAAATGCTGCTCGGGCTGTCGGACGGTATGGGTTCCGGGAGCAGCGCCTGCAAGGAGAGCGAGATGGTGCTTGATCTTGTGGAACGTTTTCTGGAAGCGGGCTTTTCGCTGGAGACGGCGATACGCATGATGAATTCGGCGATGGTGATGAAAGGGGAAAACGACATCTATTCCACGGTAGACCTCTGCATGGTGAATCTGTACAGCGGTATGGCACGCCTGTACAAGGTGGGGGCGGCGGCAACCTTTATTCGGCGGGAGGACGAGGTGGAGTGCATCACATCGGAAAATCTGCCGGTGGGTGCGCGTGCGCAGCTGGATGCAAAGCCGAGGGAGATCCGGCTTTGCGACGGTGATTTTATTGTCATGGTGACGGATGGTGTGTTAGAATACTTACATGTTCCGAAACCGGAGGAGACGATGCGGGAAATGATTCTCAGCATTAAGACCAACAATCCGGGAATTCTGGCAAAAAAAATTATGGACAGAGTGATGCTTTTTACCGGCGGACGCGCGCAGGACGATATGACGGTGCTTGCGGCGTGCATCTGGAAAAAGGCATAGAACAGAATGTGAAACGATAGAGGAAATGCGATGCAGAAGAAAGGAATGGAGCTGGAGGGGCTTGTTAAGTCCGGGGATGTGGTGCTTGCGGGCGTCTCCGGGGGAGCGGACTCGGTATGCCTGCTGCTTATGCTGCTTGAGTACCGGAAACACTGCGATTTTCTCCTGGAGGCGGTGCACGTGGAACACGGGATCCGGGGAGACGCCAGCAGGAGAGACGCCGCGTTTGTAAAAAAGCTCTGTGAGGAGCGGGGCGTGTGCTGCAGGATTTATCCGCTGGATGTTCCGGCGTATGCAAGGGAACACGGTCTCGGCGTTGAGGAGGCGGCGAGAAAGCTCCGCTATGAGTGCTTTAAAGAGGCGGCAGAGGACTATGGCGGCAGACCGGTGAAGATCGCGCTCGCGCATCATGCGGATGATAATGCGGAGACTATGCTGTTCCGGCTGATCCGGGGGAGCGGAATTCACGGACTCTACGGTATGCGCCCGGCGCGCAGGCTCGCGGAGGGCGTCACGGTGATCCGGCCGCTGCTTGGAATGGAGAGAGCGGAGATCGAGGCGTATCTTAAGGCACAGGGACAGCCGTACTGCCGGGATGCCACCAATGAGGACACCGATTACAGCAGAAACCGGATCCGCCATAAGGTGATGCCGGAATTAAAAGCGGTGAATGCAGGGGCGGTGCATCATATGATGCAGAGCGCACAGATGCTAATGGAACTGTCGGATTACCTGGAGGAAGAGACGCGCCGGGTGGCGGAGCGCGTGTGCCGTGACACCCCGGATGCCTGTGTGATTGATGCGGTTCTTTTTTCGGAATATCCCGCACTTTTAATCCGGGAAGTGCTGCTTGGGGCGCTGCAAAAAGTGGCGGGCAGCAGCCGTGACATCGGAAGCGTGCATGTGGAAGAACTCTGCACACTGTATACAAGACAGGTCGGAAGAGTCATCTGTCTGCCCTACGGCGTGCGCGCGGAGCGCGTGTATGAGGGAATCCGGCTGTACAGGGAAGCGCCGGCGGCTGATATGGAACGGGAGAGCATTGAGATTACCGGAGAGCTGCTTTCGCGCGCAGAAAAGGAAGAGGTGGTGCTTGCGCTGCCGGATGGCAGACTGCACCTGCGGATACGTGAT
>SFNH01000166.1 GCA_004554205.1 Clostridium sp. | reverse complement strand
ATTTTCAAAATTTCCATCAAAAATCAAGCGCACAGGCGCAAATAGCGAATACTGCGATTTCCCGCTTTTGGATAAGAAAAAACCTTGAAATCAAGCGATTTCAAGGTTTTTCTCGCTTCTTCCGAGCTTTTGGTGGAGATAAGCGGGATCGAACCGCTGACCTCTTGAATGCCATTCAAGCGCTCTCCCAGCTGAGCTATACCCCCACAGGAACACGGTTTTCCAACCGGCGAGAAATATAATAGCAAACGGCCGGGAGAATGTCAACCCTAAAATGCAAAAAACTCCGCTTTTTCGCGATCACTTTTGCAAACGCCCGCCGTCGGGCAAAAAGGCGGAGCAGCGGACCGGCCTTCTCGGCAGATTATATTGACCAAACGGTCAATTTGTGCTAAGCTGTGCAAAAACAGACCTCGCGGTCAATATTTTGAAAAAGGGGGAAGAACTACGAAACGCGAGGAGAAGAATCAACAGACCAGGCGCCGGATCATGGACAATGCCCTGGAGGAATTTGCCCGGCAGGGATACGGCGCCAGCTCAGTCAACGCCGTCTGTTCCGCACAGGGCATTTCAAAGGGGATTATTTACCACTATTTCAAGACCAAGGATGCCCTGTACCTGGCCTGCGTGGAGGAGTGTTTCGGACGGCTTACGGAGTATCTCCGGGCGAATAGCCCGGTGACGGGCACGACGGAGTCACAGCTGGAGGGGTACTTTTCCGCCCGCATGGACTTTTTCCGGGCACACCCGGTTTACCGACCCATCTTCTGTGAGGCGGTCATCTCTCCGCCCGCGCATCTTGCCGCCGAAATTCAGGCCCGCAAACAGCCGTTTGACGATCTTAATATCGCCATTTTGGAGAACCTGCTGCAACCGCTTCCTCTTCGCCCTGACGTCACCGTGGACGAGGTAGTGGACACCTTCCGACAGTTTCAGGATTTTATCAACGCGAACGATCAGGCAGCCGTTGCGGATCCCCGGGAATTCTGTCTGCGGGACCGACGCTGCAAAAAGGCGCTGGAGATCCTGCTCTACGGAGTCATTGACAGAGAGGACAAAAGTCGTGTCGGATAAAACGCTGCAATCCCGGTCGGTTCTGGGGGAGATGCAGCCATCCAAAGCCATTGTTAAGCTGGCTGTTCCGGCCACGCTGGCTCTGTTGGCAAAGGCTGCCTACAACATCGTGGATACCGCCTATATCGGGATGCTGAATTCGGATATCGCCCTGACGGCGGTAGGCGTCACGGTCCCGCTGCTGCTGATCATGGTCTCCATCGAAAATATCTTTGCCGCCGGCGCCGCTGTTCTGGCGGGCCGTCAGTTGGGGCAGCAGGATCACGAGGGCGCCAGTCGTACCGTCACCACCGTCATTGGGCTCTCCATGATACTCGGCATTTTGCTGTGCGCAGGCGGCATTGTCTTTATTGAGCCTCTGATGCGGGCCTTCGGCGCCTCGGATGCGTCCCTGCCATTCGCTAAGGATTACGCCTTCTGGATGTTCGTAGCCGCCCTGGCCAACCTGCCGGCCCAGAGCATGAATTGCGCCGCCAGAGCGGAGTCCTCGGTGCGGATATCCTCCGTCGCCGTCATCACCGGCGCTGCGCTGAATATCATTCTGGACCCTGTTTTCATGTTTGAATGGGGCCTGAATATGGGGGTGGAAGGCGCTTCTCTGGCCACCACCATATCCCAGTTTGTCACCTTTTTCATCTTAGTCTGGTTCTATGCCAGCGGTCGGTCTGTCATCAAACTCCGGGCGAAGGCGTTCCGTCCCGGCTGGGCGCTGATCAGGACCGTCACGCTGATCGGTATTCCCACGGCGGTCATTCAGATCTGCCTGTCGGTGGCGTCCTCTCTCACCAATATGGCCGCCGCAGCCCTTCCCCAGTCCGATGAGATCATCGCCGCTTACGGCGTTGTTCAGCGGCTGATCCTGATCGGCTGCTACGTTGTTATGGGCTTTATGCAGGGCTATCAGCCGGTGGCCGCCTATGCCTTCGGCGCCAGGAACGAGGACCGTTTTCACGAGTCCGTGCGGTTTGCGCTCAAGGGCGCTCTGCTGCTGACCGTTCTGGTGGCGGCAGTTTATATCATGCTGTCCCGGCCGCTGATCATGCTCTTTAACCGCAATCCCGTCATCATCGGCTACGGTTCCAGACTGTTGATCTCCCAGACGGCGCTTTATCCCGCCTTTGGGATGTGCTATATGATGACCATTACCTTCCAGACGGTTGGCGCATCCCGGTACGGCCTGTTTTTGTCCGTGATCCGGCAGGGGCTGTTTTATATCCCCTTCATCCTGACTCTGCCGAAGCTGTTGGGCGTGACCGGAATCTACTTTTCACAGCCCGCGGCGGATATCCTGACCGTTTTGGTCTGTATCTGTTCCGTCCGTCCCATGAAACGGATCGCATCACAGAATATGAAATATGACGAAGGGCAGACGCGGCCGTAAAACTCCGGTCAGAACGCAGAACGCCCCGCTTCGCTTACCGCGAAGCGGGCGGACACAATTCAAACGCTTTGCAGCAGTATCAAAATCACGCCGTAAATGGCCGACGCCAGAGTGCCGAAAACGATGACCGGCCCGGCGATCGTGAACATCTTTGCGCAAGTGCCGGGGATGATACCCTCGCGCTTGAATTCCAGCGCGGGCGCGACGACGGAGTTGGCAAAGCCGGTGATCGGCACGAGCGTGCCGGCCCCGGCGAAGCGGGCGATATCGTCGTACAGCCCCAGCCCCGTGAACAGCGCGCCGAGAAAAACGAGCGAAATGGACACCGCTGTTCCGGCGCTTTCCGCGTCCAGCCCAAAGGAGATGTAAAGCGTGCGCAGCCCCTCGCCCCCGGCGCAGATAAGCCCGCCGACGAGAAACGCGCGCAGCATATCCATGCCGAGCGGTGAGCGCGGCTGTTTCTTGCGGATATATTCATTGTATTCTTCGTTTGTCATATGCATGAAAAATCGCCTCCCGTGGCAGTATTCCCGCGGGAGGCGACTGTATGCGTTATATTGTTATAAAATCAGGTGTTTTCCTGCCGGATGATCTCGCGGCCCATGAGCACGCCCATGACGGAGGCCATCATCAGCCCGCGCGTCCAGCCGGACGAATCGCCGAGGCAGTGAAGACGGCGGATGTTCGTGTTGAGATCGGCGTCCATCTTCACGCGGTTGGAG
>SFNH01000165.1 GCA_004554205.1 Clostridium sp. | reverse complement strand
GCCATGCGCCCGATGCCGGGACAGACATAATGCGCGGCATAGTAAATGCCGCCTAAATGGGCGATGGCGCCGACTCGTGCGCTGCCCCATGGATTGTGTCCGTGATTTCGTGTGATCGAGGTAATAAGAAGTGACGGCCTCTCTCCGTCGCCACCCACCGATGTCGTAAACACATCGACGCCTGCATAGTAGGCGGTCAGCACCAATTCGGATAATCGAAGGCGCCGCTCAATGGCGGCATCATGGTAGGAAATACGCAGGCCGGGGATAACTCCGTTGAGAAGCAGCTCAACGAAAGCTCTGCCTTTATTGGTGAGGAGCAGGGTGCCGCTCCGCTCGTGCGTTTTGATAAATCCCATCGTCATCAAATTCTCTCGTTCTTCCTTTGTGGAAACGCCATTTAAGCTATTGGGCTTAATATTTTGACACCAGCAAAGCAAGCGCAGAACGTCAATATCCCGCACACTGAAAAGCACGCCGAGCACCTCCCTCTCTTTTCTGCGAACGCCGAAATCATTCTTGCGCCGATGCCGGCGCAAGAACATTTTCGGCGTTTTTCTCCGCCGCAATGCGGGGTCAACCTGCCGCCCCCGCATAGTAGGCAGATGAATACGGAAATTCCGGCACCTCACACACCCTAAAAAGTCAGTCACATCAAGGCTTTCAGAGCCATACACCCGCGGCAGGTCAATCGCGGCGAAAAGAGCTCTCCAAGCAGCCAAAATGAGGAGGTCACCTGCCGCGGGTTTTGCAACTTTTTCGCCAGTTTCGCGCTCAGCACCATTGTCCTGAGTAGAAGTCGCCGGAGGCGTAATCGCTGGAATGCGCGGAGAAAAAGTCGTGGGCGTCCTCTATGGGGAGCAGGGTAATATGGCAGCGCTCCTCTCCCTCCGTCCTCGTGGATAAAAGTGTTACGGCGAGGGTGTGCTGGTCATCGTCCGGAATGAGGCGGCCCTTGATGGCGTTGCTGACAGCCTTCCAGCCCTTGTTATCCTGGTCGAAAATGTGGCGTCCCTCTATGCCGGTGTGCTCGTCAATCACAAGCAGCGCACGGGAATAGAACGGCAGCCTTTTGCCGCATGCCTCATACCCATCCAGCAGCCTTCGTATCGTGTCGCTCAGCCAGCCCGGCGTCTGATACCGGCAGTGCGGCAGGAGCGTATGGAGCATAATGTGAAGCCAGCCGTAGCCGAACTCCTCCACGCTGCCCGCAACCTCTACGGCGGGCAGGACCGGCTTGTGCATAAAGCCTCCCACGCCCGGCGCATACCGCTCACAGAGCTGCCGCAGCTCCAGCGTGGAGCGCTCGAAATAATCCATGGTCTGCTCCAGTGTTTTTTGCAGCTTGTTGGGGTTCATCTGCCCGCCGTCGGTCAGCGCCACCAGTGAGCCGGTCGCGCTGAAGGCAGTCCCCACAAGCTCCTGAATGTGGATCAGGTCTTGCCTTGCGTCATTCATCGCTGTCTCCCTGCCTTTCTCTGCGTAAGTCGGTCGGAGAGGTCGTGATCGCTTCATACTCCTTGGGCGTCGTATAGAACGCCACCGGCACATGATTATAGCCGATGCAAAGCAGTCCCTCACCGCGTCGGAAGCGGGTGATCTGACGCACCTCGTCCTCCGAAAGATTGAGCTTGTCCTGAATGAGCCGCGCCTCCTGCTCCTCCATCTGCATGACGAGCTTGATGCGGCTGGCGTCCAGTATGCCCTTGCCGTAGCTGCCGCCCTCCAAGCCAAAGAGGTCCTGCATTCCCTGCGTGCTCGTGACGGCGATGCCGCCAAGCCCGCGGATGGTCTTTACCATTTCCAGAATGAAGCCCGCCGCCTGCGGATTGGCCGTTGCGCCCACAAGGCTCCACAGCTCGTCCGCGAGCAGAGCGGAAAGGCCGCTCTCGCAGTTCATAATGAGATCGTAGGCAACGCTGGTTGCCCAAAAGGTGCCGTCTGCGATCATGTCGTCCGGCATGCCGGAGAGATCGAGGACAATGTACTTGTTATCGAGGTCAATGTCGTTTCGGCTCGCCATTGCCGCAGCGGAGCCGGTTACGTAGCGGGAGAGGACGACCGCTAAATGACGGGTGTCGGGGTTTCGAGAAAGCACCTCATGCCAGTCTGCGATGACCGGCATGGTGCGGAAGCTGCCATCCTCGTCTACGATGGTGCGGTTATCAAAGGTGATGCTGTAACGCCCGTACACCTCCACCAGCGACGAGTCGAGACGGCTTTTGTCCTCCTCGTTCAAGTCCTTTTTCTTCAAGGAAAACCAGATGATGAGCTGTGCGATCTTATCCGCCAGTACGGAGTCGTCGCGGGCCGCGATGTTCTTGAGCTTTGCGTAGGAGTCCAGAGATCTCCGGCGAATGGCCATCAGGTTCGGGCAGTCCTTGGAGGACGGCGACATCCGCAGGTACAGCCCACCTAACTTCTCGCAGAGCGGACGGAACTCATGTCCCTTTTTCGGCGCGATGATGATAACGCGCTTGCCCTGCTGGCGGAGCCGACCACCGAGGCACTGGAGCGTGACGGTCTTGCCCGCGCCGGTGGAACCGCCGATCCACCAATTTCCGTTGGTGTACTTGTAGTCGTCGTAGGGGTCAAGGAACACCGGCGAGCGGTTATAGAGATTCAGTCCCAAGAATATCCCGTTGTGGTCGCTCAGCTCATAGGAGGCAAATGGGAATGCCGCAGCCACGCCGGAGGTCAGGGCATTGCGCCGGGACTTTCGCTCAATATCCGCGTCAAGGGCCAAAATGGGGAGCGCGGATAAAAAAGCCTGCTCATTTTTGTAGTCGCAGCGCCGGGCGATCATATCCACGGACACGCAGAGCTTTTCCACCTCTGTCGCCCGCTGCTCCAGCGTTTCGGGATCGGGCGCCGTGACCTCGATGAGCGTGTGCATATAATAGAAATCCTCGCCCTGCCGGTTCATCACATCCTTGAGGTAGAGACCGGAGCTGATGGCACTGTCAAGCTCTTCATAGTCCTGGCGTGTATCGCCCACCTCCCGCATACGGGAGCGGTTCATCATCGTTGTCTGCGAGATCTTAGAGAGGATCTTCTCCTTGGATTGCCGCCTGACAAGGAAGCTCATATTGATGCCCTCGCCGGCCTCTACCAGCGGGGCAAGCCAGCAGGAGCCGACGGTGGTGGAGTAGCCGTATCCCGTGACATAGAGATAGGCATGATACA